>DATGZZ010000603.1:0-2718 GCA_035296945.1 Reyranella sp. | reverse complement strand
CGACCATCCGCGCGCCCCTGGTCGGCGTCGTGCTGGTGGTCGAGCTGACCGGCGCCTTCGAGCTGATCCTGCCGCTGATGGTGACCTGCGTGACGGCGCACGTCGTGGCCCAGGCGCTGGGTGGCCGGCCGGTCTATGAGGTGCTGTTCGAACGCTCGGAGCAGCTGGCTGGCCGCACGGCGCATGCGCCGTCGACGGCGACCTCCTCGCCGGTCGGCATCGACGAGCCGCCCCGTCCTCCCACACGCTGAAGGACCAGGCCATGCTGCTGGGCTACGATTACCTGGACCTGCTGCTCGCCCTGGGCGCGGGCTTCGCCTGCGGCTTTCTCAATACGGCGGCGTCGTCCGGCTCGGTGGTGACCTTGCCCATCATGATCTTCCTCGGCCTCGATGCCGCGACGGCCAACGCCACCAACCGCCTGCCGGTGCTGGTCGGTGCGCTTTCGGGCGCATTGGACTTCGCCCGGCGCAAGGCGATGCCGTGGCGGCTTGCCTTCCGCATCGCCGTGCCGACCACGCTCGGCAGCCTGATCGGGGCGGGCCTCGCCGAGATCGTGCCGCGGCGCGACATGGGCATGGTGGTGACGGCAGCCGTCCTGTTCGCCGCACTGCTGCTCTTCAAGAACATCAAGAAGGCGGTCGAGCAGGCCCAGCTCAAAGAGTTGCAGTTGGGGCTGCGAGAGTTGGCGCTGTTCTTCGCGGCCGGCATCTGGCTCGGATTCATCGTGCTGGGCGGCGCCACCTGCATGCTCCTGATCCTCACCCTGATGGCGGGCTTCGACCTGCCGCGCGCCAATGCCGTCCGGGCGGCGGCCCTCGTGCCGGTCACGCTGGTCGCCATGCTGGTGTTCGCGGCCCACGGCGACATCAACTGGATCCTGGGCGGCATCCTGAGCGTGGGCAGCATCGCCGGCGGCGTGATGGGCGCGCGGCTGTCGCTCTCCGCCAACGCCAAGCGCTACGTCTTCGTGCTGCTGGTGCTCGCGATCTCGGCCGAGCTGGTTCAGCTCGCCTGGCACTACGTCTTCCGGGCGATGTGGGCGGCCGCGTGACATCGACGGCAGCCGGCCCCATTGTGGGGCATCGAGCGGGGGAGAGCGCAGGTGTTCGGATACGAATGGTGGAGCCTTGCGCTCGCGATCGCGGCGGGGCTCGCCTGCGGCTTCCTCAATACGGTGGCGTCCTCGGGTTCGGCCGTGTCGCTGCCCGTCCTGATGGCGATCGGCCTCGATCCGATCACCGCCAACGCCACCAATCGAGTGCCGCTGCTGCTGGGCTCGCTCTCCGCCACCTGGAAATTCCACACCAAGAAGGCCCTGCCGTGGGGCCTCGCGATCAAGGTCAGCATACCGACCTCGATCGGCGCCATCGTTGGCGCGCGGCTGATCGAGATGGTGCCCAAGCGCGACGTCGCCCTCATCATCACCGGCGCCATCCTGCTGGCGCTGGTGCTGCTGTTCACCAAGGTCAAGGAGGCGATCCAGCACGCGGACGAACGCCCCCTGCGCTTCGGGCCCCTCCAGATCGCGATGTTCTTCGCCATCGGCGTGTGGCTGGGGTTCATCGTGCTCGACGGCGCGACCTACCTCCTGCTGGCGCTGACGCTCGGCGTCGGCCTGTCGCTGGTGCCGGCCACCGCGGTGAAGAGCGCCGTCCTCGTCGCTTCGACCCTGGTGTCGATGGGACTGTTCATCTATCACGCCGAGATCGACTGGACGTTGGCGGCGCTGACCGGTGCCGGCAGCATCGTGGGCGGCGTGCTGGGCGCCAACTTCACCATGTCACCCAACGCCAAGCGCTACATCTTCTGGCTGCTGGCCGGCACGATCTTCGCCGAGGTCATCCATCTCGGCATCCACTACATTCTCAAGACGCACTAGCCCATGGCTGCTGCAAGCAACACCCGGATCATCGCCGCCGGCGCCATCGGCAATGTTCTGGAATGGTACGACTTCGCGGTCTACGGCTACTTCGCCGCCGCCATCGGCCGCGCCTTCTTCCCGAGCGAGGACAAGGTTGCCCAGGTGCTGGCGGCCTTCGGCATCTTCGCCGTCGGCTTCCTGATGCGCCCCGTCGGCGGCGCGCTGATCGGCTATATCGGCGACCGGCTGGGCCGGCGCGCCGCGCTCACCTTCTCGGTGGCGGCGATGGCCATCCCGACTTTCCTGGTCGGCGTGCTACCCGGCTACGACACGCTAGGCCTCGCTGCCCCGATCCTGCTCACCTTGCTGCGCATGGTCCAGGGCCTGTCGGTGGGCGGCGAGTACACCACCTCCATCGTCTTCATGATCGAGCACGCCAGGCCCGGCCGCCGCGGCATGGTCGGCGCGGTGGGCTGCTGCGGCGCTGCCATCGGCATCCTGGCAGGCTCGGCGACCGGCGCGGTGCTGGCGTCGGTAATGTCGGAAGCGGCGCTGGAAAGCTGGGGCTGGCGTATTCCTTTCATGCTGGGGTTGGTCGTCGGGCTGGCCGGCTTCTTCCTGCGCCGCGGCATCCACGAGGAGGAGACGGCCAGGAAGGCGGTGCGCTCGCCGCTGATCGAGACGTTGCAAAACCATCGACCGCTATTGCTGCGCCTGGCCGCGCTTTCGGTCTTCAACTCGGTCGGCTTCTACGTCATGTTCGTCTACATCGTGAGCTGGCTGCAGCTCGCCGACGGCATCGCGCCGGCGCGGGCGCTCGGCATCAACACCATCAGCATGGCGCTGCTGCCGCC
>DATGZZ010000602.1:0-3614 GCA_035296945.1 Reyranella sp. | reverse complement strand
AGCGCACCAACGACGAGATGCGCGCCGACTTCATGAAGCGCGCCACCGAAGTCGCCAACAAGTACGACCTCACCCTGCCCGAGGTGAAGCAGGCGGCATGAAGCGGCCGGACCAGCACCGTCCTCATCCAAAGGAGACCGCGAAGCGGCCTTCTCGAAGGACAGGCCTCATCAAGGAAGTCGCCACACTTCCCATCGAACTGCTGGAACGGGTCAAAGACGAAACGCGAGCCGCCGCCTGGTTCGCCGCTCTGGGCGAGCCGCTGACCGAAGGCGACCGCAACGACGCCACCGCCTACGCCATGGCCCTCGGGCTCGGCCCGCTGCGCGTGGTCCAGGCCCACGACTGGCCCGAGGCCGAGCGTGTCTTGAAGGCGCCGGACTGGTCTCATGCGTGGTGGGATCGCGAGGAAGAATTGCGCCAGCGGCTGCTGGCCGACGCCGAGGCGCACTATTCCGAGCGCGAGCTATGGACGGCGCTCACCAAGCTCACCACCGACGCGGGCGAGATCGTGCACGGCAAGGCCGCCACCGCCGCCTCGCGCATGGGCGGCGCGGCCCAGGCCTCGATCCATGTCGCCGCCGGCGCCGCCGCACAGGCCGCCTATCAGCTGGCGCTGGCGCGGCTTGCCGACGACGCCGCGTCGCCCTTCGAAAGCAAGTTTCGTCTGTTCGCCGCGGGCCGCTGGCCGTTGGGCGTCGTGGGCTCTACGCTGGTCGTCTTCTGAGAGGGACTTTTGGTTCCATGACCTACAAGGCGCCGGCGCGCAGCGTCGGCCGATTGAAGCGGCCGTTCGGCGACCTCTACTATGAGGTGTCGGGCAGCGGACCGGCGCTGCTGTTCGCCCATGGTCTGGGCGGCAATCACCTGAGCTGGTGGCAGCAGGTTGCGCACTTCGCACCGCACTACACCTGCGTGAGCTTCGCCCATCGCGGCTTCGCGCCGTCCAGCGCGATCGACGGTGGCCCCGATCCTGCCGACTACGCTTCCGATCTCGCCGCCCTGATCGATCATCTGAAATTCCCCGACGTGCGCCTGGTCGGCCAGTCGATGGGCGGCTGGACGGTGCTCGAATACGCCATCGCCCATCCGGCGAAGGTGAAGGCGCTGGTGCTGAGCTCGACCTCCGGCACGCTCGATCGCCGCGGCTGCGATCCGTCAGGCGGCGCCATTTACGACGCGTGGGCGAAGGACGCCGAAGCGAAAGCCGCCGCCGGCCTCGCCAACGGCATCCACCCGGCGATGGGCATGGCAGCGGCGGCGCGCTCGCCCGCCTTGCACCTTCTCTATGCCAGCATCGACACCATGGCGGGCGCGCTCGACAAGGCGAAGGTGCGCGAGGGCCTGCGCCGCACCGCCCGTCGGACCGTCACTGAACTGAAGGACTTCCGCGTGCCGACGCTCCTGATCGCCGGCGGCGCGGACGTCGTCTTCCCGGCCTTCCTGGCAAGCGCCATCGCGGCAGCCCTGCCCTGCGGCCAAGCACATCTGATCCCCCATGCCGGCCACTCGCCATATTTCGAGGAGGCGGCTACGTTCAACGGGCTGGTCGAGGCGTTTCTGGCGCGCCAGCGCTGAGGAGAAGACGTGTCGAAGGACAATCCGCGGATTGCGGTTCTGAGTTTCGCCATCGAGTGCAACCGGTTCTCTCCGGTGAGCACTGCGGAGGACTTCCAGACCGACGTCGACATCCGCGGCAATCAGATCGTCAGCGAAGCGCGGTCGGGCGCGTCGATCACGCTCCCCGACCTGCCCGGCTTCTTCACCGAGATGGACCGCACCGGCAACTGGACGCCAGTGCCGTTGCGCGTCTCGCAGGCCCAGCCCGGCGGCCCGGTCGAAGAGACCTTCTTCAAGGAATTCTTGGCCGAGATCGAGACCGGCCTGCGCGCCGCCCTGCCGCTCGACGCGGTCTTCGTCGCCGCCCACGGCGCGGCCCTGGCCGAGGGCACGGACGATCCCGACGGTGACCTGTTGGAGGTCATTCGCCGCGTCGTCGGGCCGGACATCCCGGTGGTCTCGACCTTCGACCTGCATGCCAACGTCTCGCGCAAGATGACCGACAACCTCTCGGTGTTCGTCGGCTACCTCGAGAACCCGCACACCGACATCTACGAGCGCGGCGTGGAAGCGGCCAAGCACATGCGCGAATGCCTGGCGGGCGCGCGCACCGCGGTCACCATGGTCAAGGTGCCGCTGGTGCCGCCGCAGATTTCTTTGCTGACCGCCAAGGGGCCCTACGCCGACCTGATCAAGTACGGCCAGACCAAGGTGGGCGGCGATATCCTGAACGTCTCGGTGATGGCGGGTTTCGCCTACAGCGACAGCCCCAAGAACGGCCTGACCGCCGTGGTGACCGCGCGCAACGGCAACCGCCAGGCGGCGGCCGACCTGTCGCTCGACATCGCCCGGCGCGCCTGGGGCATGAAGGAGCGCTTCAAGCGGCAGATGACGGCAATGGCCGACGCCGTGCAGCTCGCCACGTCGGTCGGCCGCGACCGGCGCCGCAAGGCCATCATCCTGGCCGACGTCGCCGACAATCCCGGCGGCGGCGGGCGCGGCAACACCACTTATCTCCTGCGCGCACTCAAGGCCGCCCGCGCCCAGCATGTGATCTTCGGTGTGTTCAACGACGCCGCCGTCGCCACCAAGGCGCACGAGCTGGGCGAAGGCGCCATCTTCACCGCCTCCTTCAACTCCCAGGAACATCAGGAATTCTCCCTGCCCTTCGACTGCGAGGCCAAGGTCGTCAAGCTCAGCGACGGCAAGTATGTCGGCCGGCGCGGCGTTCTGAAGAACGTGTCGTCCGACATGGGTCCCTCGGCCCTGCTCGACCTCGGCGGCATCCAGCTCGTGGTCATCTCCAACCGCTGTCAGTGCATGGACCCGATGCAGTTCGAGATGTTCGGGCTCGACATCGCCGAGGCGCGGGTGGTCGTGGTCAAGAGCCGTGGCCACTTCCGCGGCGGTTTTGACGAGTTCTTCAACACCGGCCAGATCTATGAAGTCGACTGTCCGGGCTTGACGTCGCCGATCCTGGCGAACTTCACTTGGACCAGGTTGCCGCGGCCGGTCTATCCGCTCGACGAAGAAACGAGCTGGACGCCACCCACTGGCGTCTGAGGACCGCCGCCCAAAGGGAGGCCGTCATGTTGCGTCGTTTGTTGATCGCGCTCGCGGGCGCTGTGTTGCTCTCCCTGCCGGCGTCGGCGCAGTCGACCAAGACGCTGCGCGTGGTCATGCATTCGGATCTGAAGATCCTCGATCCGGTGTGGACCACGGCCTACATCGTGCGTAACCACGGCTACCTGATCTACGACACGCTGTTTGCGATCGACGCCAAGTTCGAGCCGCAGCCGCAGATGGTCGAGAGCTGGACGGTGAGCGACGACAAGCTCACCTGGACCTTCAAGCTGCGTGGGGGCCTCAAGTGGCATGACGGTGCGCCGGTGACCGCCGCCGACGCGGTGCCTTCGATCAAGCGCTGGACCGAGAAGGATGCGCTGGGCGGTCTGCTCGCCAAATCGACCCAGGAGATGAAGGCGGTCGACGAGCGGACCTTCCAGATCGTGCTGAAGGAGCCGTTCGGCATGATGCTGAAGGCGCTTGCCAAA
>DATGZZ010000601.1:0-5881 GCA_035296945.1 Reyranella sp. | reverse complement strand
CACCAGCGCATTGGGCTCGGCCGACGAATAGCCGTACTCGAAGCCCAGCACACCCGCCTCGTTCAGCGGGCTGTCGATCACCTCGAAGCGCGCTTGCTCCTCGGCTACGTGATTGAGTGGGATGTACTTGCTCTCGTTGGTCTGATCGACCAGCACCGAATGGCGCTGCGAGAAGGTGCCGCGGCCCGAATCCTGGCCGCTCAGCCGCACCGGCGTGCTTTCGGCCAAGAGCGTGCCCCAGGCCAATGCCTCGCCCGTCGCCCAGTCGATGTTCTCGCCGGTGTCGATGGTCTTTCGCTTCTCCTGGAGCTGGCGCGCAATCTTGCGGTTGAGGTCGAAGCCTTTCGGCGCCTCGCACAGCGCATGGCCCACCGCGACCAGCCGCTCGAGATCGACGGCCGTCACACCCTTGCGGTCTTCTTCGCCCGGCGCGACCGTGAGGCCGGCCCAGCGGCCTTCCAGCCAGTCGGCCTTGTTGGGCTTGTACTGGGTCGCCGCCTCCAGGGCCTTGTCGAGCTTTTCGCGCAACGCCGCATCAAGCTGCGCGACGTCGGCCGAAGTGACCACGCCTTCGGCCTCGAGGCGCGCGGCATAGACTTCCTTCACCGTCTTGTGCGCGCCGATCTCCTTGTACATCAGTGGCTGGGTGAACATCGGCTCGTCCGACTCGTTGTGCCCGTGTCGGCGGTAGCAGAACATGTCGATGACGATGTCGCGCTTGAAGTGCTGGCGGTACTCGGTGGCGATGCGCGAGACGTGAACCACGGACTCGGGATCGTCGCCGTTCACGTGCAGGATCGGCGCCTGAACGATCTTGGCCACCTCGGTGCAATAGGGCCCCGAGCGCGAGTAGGTCGGCAGCGTGGTGAAGCCGATCTGGTTGTTGACCACGTAGTGGATGGTGCCGCCGATGCGGTAGCCGCCGAGGTCGGAGAGGTCGAGGCTCTCAGCGACCAGCCCCTGGCCCGCGAAGGCGGCGTCGCCGTGCATCAGGATCGCCATGACCTGGCCGCGTTCGATATCGCCGCGCTGGTCCTGCTTGGCGCGCGCCTTGCCGAGCACCACGGGATTGACCGCCTCGAGATGCGAGGGGTTGGGCGCCAGCGAGACGTGGATGGTGGTGCCGTCGAACTCGCGGTCGGCCGAGGCGCCGAGATGGTACTTCACGTCGCCCGAGCCACGCATTTCCTCGGGCTGCGAGGAGCGGCCTTGGAACTCGGAGAACAGTGCCGTGTAGCTCTTGTGCAGGACGTGCACGAGGGTGTTGAGGCGGCCGCGATGGGGCATGCCGATCACGACGTCGCGGATGCCGAGCTGGCCGCCGCGCTTCAGGATCTGCTCGAGGCCGGGGATCAGCGATTCGCTGCCGTCGAGGCCGAAGCGCTTGGTGCCGACGAACTTGACGCCGAGATAGCGCTCCAGGCCCTCGGCCTCGACGACGCGCTCGAGGATGGCGCGACGGCCCTCGACGGTGAACTCGGTATGGTTCTCGATGTGCTCGATGCGCTCCTGGATCCACGCCTTCTGGTCGGGATCGGAGATGTGCATGTACTCGACGCCGATCTTGCCGCAGTAGGTCCGGCGCAGGCGGTCCCAGATCTGGCGCAGGGTCGCGGACTCGCCGAGGCCCAGCGAGCCGAAGATCAGGATCGGCCGATCCCAGTCGTTGTCGCCGAAGCCGTAGGTCGCGGGATCGAGCTCGCGATGCAGCTCGCGCTTGATCAGGCCGAGCGGATCGAGATCGGCTTCGAGATGGCCGCGGATGCGGTAGGAGCGGATCAGCAGGAAGGCGCGCGAGGTGTCGTGTGCGGCAGCGCGGATCGCTTCCTCGGTCTGGCCGGCGATCAGCGCCGGGGCCGCGGCGCCGTTGGCCTTGCCGTTGCCTTTGACATTGCGATTGGCCGGAGACGGCAGAGTCTCGGGATCGACAGCGCCGATCACCCGCGTGCCATTGGGCGCCCACGAGGCGCCGCGGACTTCCGCCAGCACGTCACCCTGCTGCTCCGCCAGCGCCTCGAAGAAGGTACGCCATTCGGAATCGACGGCGTTCGGATCGCCGAGATAGCGCGCGTAAAGCTCTTCGATGAACGGGGCATTGGCGCCGAACAGGAATGACGTCTGCTCTGCTCTCATTGGCCTTTCTCCTCTTCCTCCTCTCCCCCGCTAGGGGGGAGAGGACGGGTGAGGGGGTTGCGCACGATCTTCGGAGCCCCCTCACCTAACCTCTCCCCTAGCGGGGGAGAGGAACTTGATGTGGTGTTAGCCCTTCATCGCCTTCAGCATTTCCTCGCCCAAAGCGGCGGGGGAGTCGGCGACCCTGATGCCTGCCGAACGCATGGCGTGGACCTTGAACTCGGCGGTGTCCTGGCCACCGGAGATCACCGCGCCTGCATGGCCCATGCGGCGGCCCGGCGGGGCGGTGCGGCCAGCGATGAAGCCGACCACCGGCTTCTTGGCCTTGCTGGCCTTGATGAACTCCGCGCCCTTCACCTCGGCATCGCCGCCGATCTCGCCGATCATGACGATGCCCTTGGTCTCGGGATCGGCCAGCAGCATCTCCAGGCATTCGACGAAGTTGGTGCCGTTCACCGGATCGCCGCCGATGCCGATGCAGGTCGTCTGACCCAAACCCACCGCCGTGGTCTGCGCCACCGCCTCGTAGGTGAGCGTGCCCGAGCGCGAGATGATGCCGATGCTGCCGCGCTTGTGGATGTGGCCCGGCATGATGCCGATCTTGCACTCTTCCGGCGTGATGACGCCCGGGCAGTTGGGCCCGATCAGGCGCGACTTGGAGCCGGCCAGCACGCGCTTGACCTCGACCATGTCGAGCACCGGGATGCCCTCGGTGATGCAGACGACCAGCGGGATCTCGGCGTCGACCGCCTCGAGGATCGAATCGGCGGCATAGGGCGCCGGCACGTAGATCACGCTCGCGGTGGCGCCGGTCTTGGCGACGGCCTCGGCCACGGTGTCGAACACCGGCAGGTCGAGGTGGGTGGTGCCGCCCTTACCCGGCGTCACACCGCCCACCATCCTGGTGCCGTAGGCGATCGCCTGCTCGGAGTGGAAAGTGCCTTGCGAGCCGGTGAAGCCCTGGCAGATCACCTTGGTGTTCTTGTCGACCAGAACGGCCATCAGCTTGCCTCCTTGACGGCCGTGACGATCTTCTCGGCAGCATCGGCGAGGTTCTCCGCCGACGTGATCTTCAGCCCGGATTCCTTCAGGATCTTCTTGCCGAGCTCGACGTTGGTGCCTTCCAGCCGCACGACGAGGGGCACGTGCAGGTTGACCTCGCGCGCCGCGGCGACAACGCCCTCGGCGATCACGTCGCAGCGCATGATGCCGCCGAAGATGTTGACCAGGATGCCCTCGACGTTGGGATCTTTCAGGATGATCTTGAAGGCAGCGGTCACGCGTTCCTTGGTGGCGCCGCCGCCGACATCGAGAAAGTTGGCGGGCTCGGCGCCATAGAGCTTGATGATGTCCATGGTGGCCATGGCGAGGCCCGCGCCGTTCACCATGCAGCCAATCTGGCCGTCGAGCTTGACGTAGTTCAGGGCGTACTTGGCGGCCTCGGTCTCGGCCGGGTCCTCCTCGTCGACGTCGCGCAGGTCCTCCAGCTCCTTGTGGCGGTACAGCGCGTTGTCGTCGAAGTTCATCTTGGCATCGAGCGCAATGACCTGGCCTGCCCCGCTCACGATCAGCGGGTTGATCTCGAGCAGCGAGCAGTCGAGCTGGGTGAAGGCTTTGTAGAGATTGTCCAAAAGCTTCACGAACTCGCCGATCTGCTTGCCCTCGAGCTTGAGCGCGAAGGCGATCTTGCGACCCTCGTAGGGCTGGAAGCCGGCCGCCGGGTCGATCGCCTGCTCGACGATCTTCTCGGGGTGGTCCTTGGCCACCGTCTCGATGTCCATGCCGCCTTCGGTCGAGGCGATCACGGCGATGCGGCCCACCGCGCGGTCGACCAGCATCGAGAGATAGATCTCGCGTTTGATGTCGACGCCTTCTTCGATGTAGAGGCGCTTGACGGTCTTGCCGGTCGCGCCGGTCTGCTTGGTGACCAGGTCATGGCCCAGCATGGCCGCGGCGTGCTGGCCGACTTCCTCGATCGATTTCGCGATGCGCACGCCGCCTTTGCCGTTGGGATCGTTCTTGAAGCGGCCCTTGCCCCTGCCACCGGCATGGATTTGCGCCTTCACGACGGCCACGGGACTACCGAGCTTGCGGGCGACATCCATCGCCTCATCCTTGGTATAGGCCACGCCGCCCTTGAGCAGCGGGACGGCGAATTTGGCCAGCAAGGCCTTGGCCTGATACTCGTGGATATTCATGAAAACCTGTCGCTCGGGCATCAGTTGCAAAACGCAACTGACATGGGTCAGCGGCACTTTATGAGTGCCGCCGGCCCTTGGCAACGCTGGACTGATGATCGTTTGGCGACGTTCGACCAAGGTCTAGGGGATACCCTCCCCAGCCCTCCCCATCGGATGGGGAGGGTACCCAAAGGGTGGGTGGGGTCAGCGGCCGACGATCTTGTTGGTGGCGTCGATCAGCGACTTCACCGCGGCGACCGACTTGTCGAACATCGCCTTTTCCTCGGCGTTGAACTCGACCTCGACGATGCGCTCGACGCCTTCCTTGCCGATCACGACCGGCACGCCGATGTAGAGGCCCTTCACGCCGTACTCGCCGTTCAGCAGGGCGGCGCAGGGGATCATGCGCTTCTTGTCCTTGAGGTAGGACTCGGCCATGGCGATGGCCGACGCCGCCGGGGCGTAGAAGGCCGAGCCGGTCTTGAGCAGGGCCACGATCTCGGCACCGCCGTCGCGGGTGCGCTGCACGATCTTGTCCAGACGCTCCTTGGTGGTCCAACCCATGTCGACCAGGTCGTGCAGCGAAATGCCGCCGACCGTCGAGTAGCGCAGCAGCGGCACCATGGTGTCGCCGTGGCCGCCCAGAACGAAGGCGGTGACGTCCTCGACCGAGACGTTGAATTCCTCGGCGAGGAACAGGCGGAAGCGGGCGCTGTCGAGCACGCCCGCCATGCCGACGACGCGCTTGGCCGGGAAGCCGGTGACCTCCTGCATGAGGCCGACCATGGCGTCGAGCGGGTTGGTGATGACGATGACGAAGGCGTCGGGCGCGTGCTGCTTGATGCCCTTGCCGACCGAATCGATGATCTTGGCATTGATGCCGACCAGGTCGTCGCGGGTCATGCCGGGCTTGCGTGGCACGCCCGCGGTGACGATCACGACGTCGGCGCCCTCGATGTCCTTGTAGTCGGAGGTGCCGCTGTACTTGGCGTCGAAGCCCTCGACCGGGCTCAGCTGGGCGATGTCGAGCGCCTTGCCCTTGGCGACGCCTTCGAGGTCGGGGATGTCGAACAGGACGATGTCGCCCAGTTCCTTCTGGCCGGCGAGCAGCGCGAGGGTGCCACCAATCTGTCCGGCGCCGATCAGCGCGATCTTCTTGCGAGCCATGCCAAAAACTCCCGATTTCCTAAGGGCGGCGCGTGGTAGCGCGATTCAGCCGAAGCGGCAAGGCGGCCGCAGGATCACCGGCTTTGGTCGTGGTCGAAGGAAAGTCGCCCAATATCCCGTGCTGAATGCACAATATGAAGGACGACCGTCTCGTCGCCGAAAACCCGGAAATAGATGTTGTACCGGCCGTGAACGGAAAGCCGCAGGCCAGGCCGGATCGAATCGCGAGGCACACCCGTATGGCCGGTCTCTGCTATGCGATGAAGATGGTCGACGATTTGGGAAACGAAGCGCCGAGCGGCGTCGACGTTGTCGGCTGCAATATAATCAAAAATATCATCGAGATCCGCGTAAGCCGGATCGGTGACGATCACGACGTCGGCGCCCTCGATGTCCTTGTA
>DATGZZ010000600.1:0-3131 GCA_035296945.1 Reyranella sp. | reverse complement strand
GCATCCTCGATCAGGAGCAGGACCGGCCGGCGCCGCGACAGCTCGCTCAGCGTCTCCGCCAGCATCGCCAGCATCTGCTGCTTGCGCATCACCGGATCGAGCATGGCAAGATCGGGCGGCAGGTCGTCGGTGATGGATAGCAGATTGGCGAGCAGCGGCGCCATGCTGGTCTGGCCCCAGCCGACGCGCAGCAGAGCGCGCAGCTTGCTCAGTTTCCTCGCCGGCGTGTCCGTAGTCTGAATCCGCGCCGAGCGCTCGACCATCCTCAGAACCGGATAGAACGGACTGTTAGTGTGGTGAGGCGAGCACTGGCAGACCACGCGCACATGCGGTTCGGCGGCCACCCTGGCGCAGAGCGTACCGGCAAGGCGCGACTTGCCGATGCCGGGCTGGCCGGACAGGAGCACGAGCTGGCCCTCGCCGCCGCGCGCGAACTGCCATCGTCGCATGAGCAGCGAAAGCTCCGAGTCGCGGCCGACCGGATCGGGCAGAGACGCTTCGTGGGCGGCGGCGAAACGGCTTTCCACCATCGCCTCGCCGACCACTTCCCAGCACGTCACGGCGTCGGCAAAACCCTTGAGAACGACCGAACCGAGAGGGCGCAGCTCGAACATGCGACCGAGCCGGCGGCGCGTGCTCGAGCTCACCACGACGGTGTTGGGCGCGGCGACCTGCTGCAGGCGGGCGGCGAGGTTGGGCGTCTCGCCGACGATCAACGCCTCCGGCGACGCGCCCGTCCTGATCAGGTCCCCGACAACGACCAACCCGGTGGCGATCCCGATGCGGACCTGGACCGGGATCGGCACCTCGGACCGCGAGAGCGAGGCGTTGAGGTCGCGGATGATCGTCAGGGCGGCATGGACCGCCCGTTCGGGATCGTCCTCGTTCGCCTTGGGCCAGCCGAAGCAGGCGAGCGCGCCATCACCATGGTAGGAGGCGACATGGCCGCCCAGCGCCTCGACGGCGGCGCGGCAAATCTCGAGGTAGTCGCGGGTGACGGCGCGCAGGTCCTCGGGGTCGAAACGCCCGGCCAGTTCGGTGGATCCGACCATGTCGCAGTAGACAGCCGTGATCTGGCGCCGCTCGACGTCGCCGACGGCCCGCGACGACGGCCGGACGATGTCGACCCGCTCGGCGATCGCGCGCATCAGACGTTTGCGCGGGCCAAACGGCACGCCCCAGCGTTCGAGATCAGCCTCGGTGATCTCGGCCAGCGACTCGTCGTCGATCTCCTGGGCCACGAACAGCTCGCGAAAGCGTCCCAAGCCGATGGACTGCAGCCACTCGTCGATCGTGCTGGCGGAAGATGTCTGGACAGAACCTGTGTTCGTCGGCATGGGCAACCTCGACGCCATCGCACAAGCGACGACATCGTCTTCTATCGTTCGTCGACGTAGAGATCACTCCCCGTCTACGCGACGCCCCCGGGCATCAGGCGGCAATTGCCACCAACAAGCGCCGAATATTAGCGCACCGATCACGGTCAAGTCTCCCCCGAAAGACGCGGGCCTGATCGACCAGAAAATGCAGTGCCTGCGACGGCACTTGTTGCAGTCCTGTGGCGTCCGTGTCGGCCGACGGCGTCTTGGGCGGCGAAACCGTTTGGCACACCACGCGTTGTCTCCTTGGCGGACCGCCACGGAGGCAGCGATGACCGAATGCGAGAGCATGCTGAAGGAACTCGAGGAAAAGGCCACCAGGCTCGCGAGCGCGGCGAAGGCTGCCAAGGCTCCCGGTGCCACCGAACGCGAGATATCCGACTGCAAGATGATCGAGCAGGAATACATGGGCCTGCACAAGCGGACCAAGGCCATGATCGACGACCGCGGCTCCGACGCCGACAAGAAGAAGCTGGCGCGGCTCGAATTGCCGACGGTGCATTGATTTGGGAGCGCGGACCTCCGGTCCGCTCAGACGCGCATGGGAATGCGCTCATGCGGACCGGAGGTCCGCGCTCCCAGCAATGAGCGAAACAACCATCGGAAACCGCTAGGAGCCGCGCCGGACGGGCCGCTAAGCTTGGCCCCTCCGATGACCTCATCCCTGCCCTCCCTGGTCGCTCCGTGGCGCATCGGCGTCGATGTCGGCGGCACCTTCACCGACATGGTGCTGCGCGACGCCCAGGGGGCGGTGCGCATCTTCAAGTCGCCGTCCGTGCCGGCCGATCCCAGCGAGGGCGTCTTGGGCGTGCTGCGGCTGGCCGCCCAGCAGCTCGACCTGCCGCTCTCCGCCCTGCTGCGCGATTGCGCGCTGTTCGTGCACGGCTCGACCGTGGCCACCAACACCATCCTCGAGAAGAAGGGCGCCAGGGTCGGCCTGCTCACCACCGCGGGCTTTCGCGATTCGCTGGAGATCCGCCGCGGCATCCGCGAGAACCAGTGGGACCACCGCGCGCCGTTCCCCGAGGTGCTGGCGCCGCGCTACCTGCGCTTGGCCGTGCGCGGCCGCATCGGCGCCGACGGAAGCGAGCTGGCGCCGCTTGTCGCCGAGGACGTCGACGCGGCGGCCAAGGTGTTCGCCGAAGAAGGCGTCGAATCCGTCGCCGTCTGCCTGTTCAATTCCTTCCTCGACGGCACCCATGAGCGCGCGGCCGGGGCCCGGCTCGCCAAGAGTTGGGCGGGCCACTGGATCTCGCTGTCGAGCGAGGTCATGCCGACCATGGGCGAGTACGAGCGCAGCTCGACCGCCGTGGTCAACGCCTACATCGCGCCCAAGGTGACGAGCTACCTCGGCGCCCTCGACCAGCAGCTGCGCCAGCTCGGCCTGCCGCGTTCACTGCTGCTGCTGCAGAGCAACGGTGGCGCGGTGTCGGTCGACCAGGTGGCGAGCCGGCCCGTCATGCTGGTGCTGTCCGGCCCGGCCGCCGGCGTCGGCGCGCTGAAAGGCTGCGCGGCGCCGGGCGAGGAGCCCAACCTGATCTCGATGGAGATCGGCGGCACCAGTTGCGACGTCATGGTCATGGCCAACGGCCAAGTGCCGGTGGCCGACGAGCTTGTGATCGACGGCTACCACCTCACCACGCCGTCGGTGGAGATCCACACCGTCGGCGCGGGCGGCGGCGCCATCGCCTGGGTCGACGATGCGGGCCTGCTGCATGTCGGTCCGCAAGGCGCCGGTGCGCGACCCGGCCC
>DATGZZ010000599.1:0-11353 GCA_035296945.1 Reyranella sp. | reverse complement strand
CGCGCCTTCTTCATCGACAATCCGATCGGCCGCTATTCCATCGGCGATCGCACACCAGGCCTGCAGAAAGCCGACGACGGTTCGCTCACGATCTATCTGCAGCGCGAGCGGCCGGACGGCGACCGTGCGGCGAATTGGCTGCCGGCGCCCAATGGGCCGATGCGGCTGGTGCTGCGCGCCTATGAACCCGAGGATTCGCTGATCCAGGGTCACTATCGCGCACCCGGCGTGCAGCGCAACTCTCCGTCCTGAGCGGCGTTAAGGTCCGAATAACCTTCGGAGACCGACATGCCCGAGATCTCTCGCCGCTCACTGGCTGCGGGTGTCGGCCTGCTGGCTGGCGCCATGGCCGTGCCGGGTGCGGCGCAACAGCTGCTCGCCGTCGCGAGCGCGCCCAAGTTCCGCGCCCAGCCGCTCACCTTCAACCCCGACAAGATCAAGTGGCTGTCAGCGCAGTCGATCTCCGAACATCACGCGATCTATGCCGAGAGCGTGAACCGGCTGAACGCCATCACCGAGCAGCTCGCCCAGATCGATCCCGCGAAGGCCCAGCCGGGCGAGGTCGGCGAGCTCAAGCGCGAGCAGCAGGCGGTCTATAATTCCTCGCTGCTGCACGAGCTCTATTTCGAGTGCATCGGCGACGCGCCGACCAACCCGTCCGGCGTGTTCGCGCAGGCGATCAGCCGGGATTTCGTCAGCCTCGACCGCTGGAAGGCGGAATTCGCCGCCATGGGCAAGGCGATGACCAACGGCAAGGGCCTGGTGATCCTGGCCTACACGCCGCGCGACAAGCGGCTGATCAATCACCTCGCCGCCGATCACGCCGCGGGCCCGGTCGGCTGCGTGCCGCTGATCGTCATGGACATGTACGAGCATGCCTACAAGGCCGACTACGCTGGCGATCCGGCGAAGTATGTCGACAGCTTCGTGCAGATGGTCCGCTGGGTCACGCCCGAGCGGCTTTATCGCGAGGCGATCAGGGTTTGATGGGAGCGAAGGAAAAATTGATCTCCTCCCCCGTCATACGGGGGAGGGTAGGGAGGGGGAAAGCCTCACCGATGATCTTTGAAGATAAGATGATCTGTAACTTGCAATCGCTCCGACTGCAGCACTCCCCCTCCCTACCCTCCCCCGTATGACGGGGGAGGAATATGAAGAAGAGCTAAGCGCCGGGTTGCGCCCTGCGTGATTCTTCCTCGGCCTTGGCTTCGATCGCTTCCATGTCGTCGTCGCTCAGTCCGAAGTGATGGCCGATCTCGTGGATCAGCACGTGGCGCACGATGTGCGGCAGGTCCTCGCCCGATTCGCACCAGTAGTCGAGGATCGGCCGGCGATAGAGGAAGATGCGGTCGATGTCGTTGGCGACGTGGCCCGCGCCGCGCTCCATCATCGACACGCCCTGATAGAGGCCGAGCAGGTCGAATGGCGTATCGAGGTCCATCTCCTTCTCGACCTCGTCGGACGGGAAGTCGTCGACCTGGATGCGCACGTTGCCGACATGCTTCCGGAACTCCTCGGGAATCGTCGCCAGCTGCTGGGCGGCGATCGCCTCGAAGTCCTCCAAGGTGGGCGCGATGCCGAAGCAGGGCATGCGCCGTGGATTGGTGAAGACCGGCATGACTCCCCCATATAGGACCGCGGAGCGCCCGCCAAGAGGCGATGGTGGACGAATCTGCGGCGAGTTGCTGGGCGGCTGGCGTGGAATTCGCATGGTCGCCTTCGGAACCGATCCGCTCTAAGCTTCCAACCCAAGCATGCTGCAGTTCCTCGTTCGTCGTCTGATCGTGGCGATCCTCGTGGCCGCCACCGTCATGACGCTCGCCTTCATCCTGACGCGCCTGTCGGGCGACCTCGCGATCTCGATCGCCGGCCCCAACGCCACGCAGGCCGACGTCGAAGCCGTGCGCAAGGCCTACGGGCTCGACCGGCCGCTCACCGTGCAGTTCTTCGACTGGGTCGGGCGTGCCGCGACCGGCGACCTGGGCGAAAGCTACTTCTTCAAGGCCAAGGTCTCCACGCTGATCGGCGAGCGCATGCCGATCACCATCACGCTCGGCCTGACCGGGCTGGTGCTCGCGCTCCTGGTCTCCCTGCCGCTCGGCATCCTGGCGGCGGTGCGCGAGAACACCACGCTCGACCGCGTGGTCCAGATGGTGGCCCTGCTGGGCCAGGCCATGCCGTCGTTCTGGCTGGGATTGATCCTGATGATCACCTTCGGCCTGCAGCTCGGCTGGCTGCCGATCTCGGGCACCGGCTCGTGGCAGCACTATGTGATGCCGGGCATCGTGCTCGCCTTCTCGGCCATCCCCGCCCTCACGCGGCTCACGCGCGCCGGCATGATCCAGGCCATGGGCTCGGACTACATAAGGACGGCGCGCGCCAAGGGCCTGTCGCGCGCCTCGATCCTGCTGAAGCATGCGCTGCGCAACGCCGCCATCCCGGTGGTGGCGATCGCCGCCGTGCAGCTCGGCTTCATGCTGGGCGGCTCGATCGTGATCGAGCAGGTCTTCGCCCTGCACGGCGTGGGTTTCCTCGCCTGGGAATCGATCGGCAAGAACGACTTCCCCGTGGTCCAGGCGGTGGTGCTGGTGCTGGCGGTGATCTACGTGGCGCTCACCATGGTGGCCGACCTGATGAATGCCGTGCTCGATCCGAGGCTGCGCGGACCATGAGCGTGATGTCGGTCACGGCCGGCCCCAAGCGCGGCTGGAAGAGCGTCAGCACCTGGATCGGCGCGCTCATCGTGGGCATCGCCATGATCTGCGCGATTTTCGCCCCGCTGCTGGTGCCGCACGATCCCTTCACCCAGGACCTCAGCAAGCGCCTGCTGCCGCCGTTCTGGATGGCCGGCACCAACCCCGATTACCTGCTGGGCACCGACCAGCTCGGCCGCGACTACCTCTCGCGCCTGATCTGGGGCTGCCGCATCTCCATGCTGATCGGCGTCACGGTCACGGTGGTGTCGGCGCTGATCGGCATCACCATGGGCGTCCTGGGCGGCTTTTTGGGCGGCCGCGTCGACGATGCCGTGCTGTTCGCCATCACCACACGGCTGTCGATTCCCGTCGTGCTGGTGGCGCTGGCCATCGTCGGTCTGCTCGGCAGCTCGATGCACCTGCTGGTGCTGACCCTCGGGCTGCTGCTGTGGGACCGCTTCGCCGTGGTGGCGCGCGCCACCACAATGCAGGTACGCAATCTCGACTTCGTCGCCGCCGCCTGGTGCGCCGGCTGCTCGCGCTTTCGCATCCTCTGGGGCGAGGTGCTGCCCAACATCGCGAGCCACCTCGTCGTCGTGGCGACGCTCGAGATCGCCCTCGCCATCCTGCTCGAAGCCGCCCTCTCCTTCCTGGGCCTCGGCGTGCCGCCGCCGCTGCCGTCGTGGGGCCTGATGATCGCCGAGGCCAAGGACTACATGTTCTTCTCCCCGTGGGTGATCGTGATCCCGGGCGTCGCCCTGTTCGTGCTGGTGCTCGGCATCAACCTTCTGGGCGACGGCCTGCGCGACCTGTTCGGCGCGAGGACCGATCCGTGAGCGCGCTGCTCGAGGTCGATCAGCTCGAGGTGAGTTTCGGCGGCCGTGTGTCGGCGGTGCGCGGCGCGTCGGTCACGGTCGAGCGCGGCGAGACCCATTGCCTGGTGGGCGAATCGGGCTGCGGCAAGTCGGTGACGGCGCTTGCCGTCATGAACCTTTTAGCCCGCGGTGCACGACGCTCGGCAAAGCGGCTCGCTTTCGAAGGCCAGGATCTGACCGGCCTCAGCGATGCCGGCATGGCGCATCTGCGCGGCAATGCCATGGCCATGATCTTCCAGGAGCCGATGACCAGCCTGAACCCCGCCTACACGGTGGGCTCGCAGATGACCGAGGTGCTGCGCCGCCACAAGAAGACCAGCCAGCGCGCCGCCACCGACCGCGCCGCCGACCTCCTGGCCCGCGTCGGCATCACGGCGCCCGGCTTGCGACTGGGCCAGTTTCCGCACCAGCTCTCGGGCGGCCTGCGCCAGCGCGTCATGATCGCCATGGCGCTGATGTGCGATCCCAAGCTTCTGATCGCCGACGAGCCGACCACGGCGCTCGACGTCACGGTGCAGGCGCAGATCCTGCGCCTGCTGGCCGGCCTCCAGCGAGACCTCGGGCTCGGCATGCTGCTGATCACCCACGACCTCGGCATCGTGGCCCGCGTCGCCCACCGCGTGTCGGTGATGTATGCCGGCGAAGTGGTCGAGAGCGCGCCCACCGCCGAGCTGTTCGCCAACCCCAGGCACCCCTACACGCAGGGCCTGCTGCGCTGCGTGCCGGTGCCGGGCAAGATCAGGCGCGATGAGCCGCTGGGCTCGATCCCGGGCACCGTGCCGCGCATCGGCCCGGGCTTCGAGGGCTGCGCGTTCCGCGAGCGCTGCGATTTCGCCGACGCGACCTGCGCCCACACCGTGCCGCGCCATGCCGCGAGCGCGGCCCACGATTTCCTCTGCCGGTTGCCGGCATGAACGCCGCGATCGAAGTCAAGGCCGTCCGCAAGACCTTCCGCGTCAAAGGCGGGCTTTTGGGCGCCGACCGTCATGTCGTGGCGGTCGACGACGTTTCCTTCGCCGTGCCGCCGGGCGGCGTCTTGGGTGTCGTGGGCGAATCGGGCTGCGGCAAGTCCACGCTCGCCCGCCTGATCCTGGGCCTGCTGCCGCCGACGGCGGGCGACATCACGGTCGAGGGCCAGCGCGTTCTCGACATGGACCGGCGCGCCCGCGCGCGGCTGATTCAACCGGTGTTCCAGGACCCCTTCGCCTCGCTCAACCCGCTCGCCCGCGTGCGCGACATCGTCGCCATGCCGCTCAAGGCACAGGGCAACATCACGGGCAGCGAGATCGCCAAGCGCGTCGACGAGATGCTGGCGCGCGTGGGCCTCAGCGCCGAGATGGGCCGCCGCCTGCCGACCGAGCTGTCGGGCGGCCAGCGCCAGAGGGTCGCCATCGCCCGCGCCCTGGTGCTGCGCCCGCGCATCGTGGTGTGCGACGAGCCGACCAGCGCGCTCGACGTCTCGGTGCAGGCCCAGATCCTCAATCTTCTGGCCGAGCTGCGCCGCGACCTGGGCCTCACCTATCTCTTCATCAGCCACAACCTCGCCGTGGTCGAGCATGTCGCAAGCGAGGTGGCGGTGATGTATCTCGGCCGCTTCGTCGAGCGTGCGCCGACCGAGACGCTGTTTCGCGCGCCCGAGCATCCCTACACCAAGGCCCTGCTCGCCTCGGTGCTGACACCCGAGCCGGGCCTGGGCGTGCCGGACGTCGGCCTGGGCGACATCTTGCCCGATCCCGCCAACATCCCGCCGGGCTGCCGCTTCCATCCGCGCTGTCCGATCGCCGAGCCGCGCTGCTCGGTCGAGACGCCTCCCCTCAGGCCGCGCCCGGCCGGCGGTGTCGAATGTCTGCTGGTCTGACCGTCGCCATCGTCGGCGCCGGCATGGGCGGGCTCGCCTCGGCGGCGGCGCTGCGCAAGGCCGGCCACACGGTCAGCGTCTACGAGCAGGCGCCGCAGTTCGCGCGGCTCGGCGCCGGCATCCAGATCGGCTGCAACGCCATGCACGTGCTGCGCGGCCTCGGCCTCGAAGCGCATCTGCGCGCCGAGACTTTCTATCCGCGCTCGTGGAACAACCGCGACTGGCGCACCGGCGAAGTGCTGTTCGACATGCTGTTCGGACAACCCGCCGAGGACAAATACGGCGCGCCGTATCTTTTGGCCCATCGCGGCGACCTGCACGCGGCGCTGGCCAGCATCGTGCCGGCCGAGCTGGTCCATCTCGACCATAGGCTGGTCGGGGTCGACCAGACAGCCGACGGCGTGAGGCTGAGCTTCGCCAACGGCCGCATCGTCGCAGCCGACGCCGTGGTCGCCGCCGACGGCGTCAACTCGGTCGTGCGCAGCGCCCTGTTCGGCGAGGAAGAGCCGCATTTCACCGGCCGCATCGCCTACCGCACGGTCTATCCCGCGGCGCGGTTGGCCGGCTTCGACATGGGCGACTGCACCAAGTGGTGGGGCGAGGATCGCCACATCGTGATGTATCCGGTGAAGCCCGACCGCAGCGAGATCTACTTCGTCACCAGCCAGCCCGAGCCCGGCTTCAACCTCGAATCGTGGTCGACCAAGGGCGACGTCGACGTCTTGCGCGCGGCGTTCGAGGGATTTCATCCCGATGTGCAGCGCGTGCTGGCAGCCTGCCCCGACGTGCACAAGCGACCCCTGGTCGATCGCGATCCATTGGAGCATTGGGTCGACGGCAACGTCGCGCTGCTGGGCGATGCCTGCCATCCCATGACACCCTACATGGCGCAGGGCGCGGCGATGGCGATCGAGGATGCCGCGATCCTGTCGCGCTGCCTCGAGGGCGTCGAGCGTGACGGCGTCGCTGGCGCCTTGCAACGTTATGAACGGACCCGCCAGCCCCGGACCGCGAGGATGCAGCTCACCTCGCGGACCAACAGCTGGGGCAAGGGTGTAACCGACACCGACTGGGTGTACGGCTACAACGCGTGGACGGCACCGCTCGTCAGTTAGCGTCGATCCAAAGGAAACCTCATCCTGAGGAGCGGTCCGAAGGACCGCGTCTCGAAGGATGGGAACCAGTTGTGCTGTGGTCCATCCTTCGAGACGCCGTGCTTCGCGCGGCTCCTCAGGATGAGGTGTTCGTGTTGTTCGCGGCTTCTACTGCCACTTGGCGAAGTAGAAGCGCGGCAGCTCGTCGGGAAAGGTCTTGAAGTCGAGCTGCTTGGAGAAGGCGTAGGTGTTCACGTAGGTGAACAGCGGCAGCCAGTACGCCTTGTCCGTCATCAGCTTGATGGCGGCCGAGTAGGCCTTCTTGCGGACCGCGGGATCGGAGCTGGCGCCACCGTCGTTGACCAGCTTGATGAGCTCGGGATCGCGGGCATAGTCGTCGTTGCCGCCGCCATACATCACCGGGAAGATCGCCGAGACGTCGTTGATCGAGTAGCTGCCCCAGCTGCCGTGGTAGAGCGGGTTCTCGCCTTTCCACGCCTTCTGGATGGCGGCCGAGACCTGCAGCTGCGTGATCTTGGGCCGGATGCCGACGGCCTGCAGGTAGTTCTGGATCGCCGCCGTCCAGGTGGTCGGCTGCACGTAGGTCACCAGCTCGATCTCAAAGCCGTTGGGGAAGCCCGCTTCGGCAAGCAGCGCCTTGGCCTTGGCCGGGTCGAAAGGATACTTCGCTGCGGCATCGCCGTCGCAGCCGAACTGCGTCGGGAAGCACGGCGCCGACGGCACGCGACTGCCGCCCTGGACCAGCTTGTCGGCCATGTCCTGGCGGTTGATGGCGTGCCAGATCGCCTGGCGCACCTTCTGATTGGTGAGCGGATTGCCCGCCGCCGAGCGCCCGGCGGCATCGATCGACAGGTAGCCGATGCGCATCGATTCCTGCCGCACCGCCTGCAGGTGAGGCATCCTGTTCACGTCGTTGGCCTGGTCGGGGTTGATGTTCCAGATCCAGTCGGCGCGCTGGGCCAGAAGCTCGGTCATGGTCGTGGTGAGGTCGGGCACGAAGCGCACGTGCAGGGTCCTGATCGCGGGTTTGCCCTTGGGCGATCCCGCCCAATAGTCCTCGAAGCGCTCGAACACGACTTCCTTGCCCTGCTCGTTCTTGACGATCTTGTAGGGGCCGGCGCCCACCGGCTTGGCAGCGAAGCCCTCCGGTCCGACCTTCTCGCGATAGGCCTTGGGATGGATCGGCGTCACCATGGCGAGATATTCCAGCGCCGCCGGCGTCGGCTTCTTCATCTTGATGCGCACGGTCCAGTCGCCGGTCTTCTCGGCCTTGTCGATCCAGGCGTAGTTCGACGGCGTCGCCACCTTGCTCTCCGGATTGGCCGCCATGTTGATGGTGTAGACCACGTCGTCGGCCGAGAGCGTGCTGCCGTCGTGGAACTTCACGCCCTGCCGGATGGTGAGGTCGAGCGAGTTGTCCTCGGCGAAGCGCCAGTCGGTGGCGAGCGCCGGCTTGATCTCGAAGGTCGCGGGATCGCGATGCACCAGCATGTCCCACGCCTGGTGCGCCAGGATGAGCCCGGTGCGCTGGCTGTTGAAGTACATGTCGACATTGGGCACGGCGTCGACGAAGAGGATGCGCAAAGTGTCAGCGCTCTTCTGGGCGAAGGCCGGCGGCGCGAATGCGAGCGCGGCGGCAGCGATAAAGGCGGTACGTCGAAGAAATTTCACGGAAGCCTCCTGAAGCAGGACAGGAGCCTAGGCTCGCCCGCGCGAATGAGGCAAGCTCCGCGCCACACCAGGAGGTGACCCATGACCGCAAAGCTCACCGGGCCCGCCCGCGCCCAGGCTCTCGCCAGCCTGCCCAAATGGCAGGAAGTTCCGGGCCGCGATGCGATCAAGCGCAGCCTGAAGTTCGCCGATTTCAACCAAGCATGGGGCTTCATGTGCCGTGTGGCCTTAGCCGCCGAGAAAGCGGACCACCATCCCGAATGGTCCAACGTCTACAGCAATGTCGAGATCGTGCTGTCGACGCACGATGCCGGCGGCCTCAGCGACAAGGACGTGGCGCTCGCCAAGTTCATCGACTCCTTGGCCTGAGTCATTCTGGCGCTCCCGGCGATGGCGAATTCGTGTTAGAATCCGCCAACTTGGGGAGCGACCTTGGGATCGCCAAAAAGCAAGAAAAGCCTGCCGTGGCTCGGTGGCAAGACGCTCGTCGTCCTTCTTTCAGCAACGGCGCTGACGCCGTGGGACGCGTTCGGCCAGACAACCACCTGGATCGGAACGGTTGGCAGTCCCACCGGCGATCGCTGGGGCGTCAACGCCAATTGGTCGTCCAACACCCCGACGCCGTCGGGAACCGCCGTCTTTGGCGGGTCGGCCGTGACGACCATCGACTTCGCCGACAACGTCAACGGCATCATCTTCGGCACCCTTCAACTCAATGCCGGCGCGCCAGTCTACACGTTCCAGACTGCCAACTCCGAGCCACAGCTGCAGGGCCTGGGCATCGTCAATAATTCCGCGAACGCCCCCATATTTCAGCTGTCACAGAACGCAGTATTGACCTTCTCCAATGGCGCGTCCGCGGCCAACGCGAACTTCACGCTCGTGAACTCGCGCATGAACTTCTTCAATTCCAGCTCTGCTGCGAATTCGACGATCAACGGTACGCGTGGCCAAGTCAATTTCCGGAACAACAGCTCCGCTGCCAACGCCGCCATCACGAACGATGGCGGCTATCTGCACTTCTTCGATACGAGCACGGCGGGCAATGCCACTATCGTGAACAACGCTGGCCAACTCGTTTTCTTCGGCAACAGCAGCGCAGGCAAAGCCGTCGTCACCACCAACGGCTACGCAATGATATTCACCGATTCAAGCTCGGGTGGTAATGCCACCATCGTGAACAACGCCGGCGAACTGTATTTCTTCGGCAACAGCACGGCAGGCAATGCCGCCGTCACCACCAACAGCGGTACAACGATATTCATGGAGTCAAGTTCGGGTGGTTCGGCCCGTTTCATCACCAACAGCGGCGGCACCTTCCTGGTCGCCAATCTCTCCTCGAGCGGCATGACGACGGGCTCTATCGAGGGAGCGGGTAGTTACGTCCTGGGCGGCAAGCAGCTCACCACCGGCAGCAACAACCAGTCGACGACCGTGAGCGGCATTATCTCCGGCAGCGGCGGCTCCCTGGTCAAGGTCGGCTCCGGCACGCTCACCCTGACCGGCGCCAACACCTACAGCGGCGGGACCACGGTGTCAGCCGGCACCTTGCAGGGCACGACAACCAGCCTGCAAGGCGCGATCGCGAACAATGCGTCTGTCGTCTTCGACCAAGCCACCTCCGGCACCTATACCGGCGTCATGTCGGGCACCGGTGGCCTCACCGTCCAAGGGGGTGGCGCGGTGACCTTCTCGGGCACCAACACCTATAGTGGCCTGACCACGATCAACAGCGGCGCCTTCAACGTGAGCGGCAGCATCGCCAGCAGCGTCACGGTGAACAATGGCGGCACGCTCAGCGGCAGCGGCACCATCGGCGGCAACGTCACCAACTCTGGCACGCTTGCGCCGGGCAATGTCGGCACTACGCTCACCGTCAGCGGCAACCTGGTGCACAACTCAGGCGCCACCTACCAAGTCGCGGTCAACGCCGCGGGCCAGAACAGTCGCGTCAATGCCGGGGGAACTGCGACTCTCAACGGCGGCACGGTGCAGGTCGCGGCGGTTTCGGGCTCCTATTCGCCGTCGACGACCTACACCATCGTCAATGCCACGGGTGGCCTCAGCGGCACCTTCACGAACGTCAGTAGCAATTTTGCCTTTCTGACCCCGGCGCTCACCTACGACGCCAACAACGCCTACCTGACGCTCACCACCAACTTCGCCAACAATTCGCAAAGCAGCACCCAGTCGACGATCGGCAACCTGCTGAACATGATCGGCCCCTACGCCGCCGGCGACATGCTCACCGTGCTGGGAGCGCTTGCCACGGTGAGCCCGGCGCAGGCCGAATACGCCATACGCTCGATCAGCGGCCAGAATCTGTCGGGCTTCTCCACCACCATGGTGCAGACCGCGCAGATGTTCATGAACAACCTCGCCTCGCAGGCGGGCTCGGCCAGCGGCGGCAATCGCGTGATGATGGCCGAGGCCTGCGACGTCGCCTGCGATACCACCAATCCCGCCCAGTGGGGCGCGTGGGGCGGCGCGGTGGGCGGGCTCGGCACGATCGGCGCGGGCCAGAGCGTCGGCGCCGTCACCTACAATGCCGGCGGGTTCGCCGCCGGTCTCGATCGGCGCTTCGGCCCCAGCTTCCTGGCCGGCGTGACGGTGGGCTATACGGCCGGCACGCAATGGGTCGGCGGCTTCGACGGCAAGGGCACGTCCGACACCTTCCAGGTGGGCCTCTACGGCAGCTTCACCCAGGATCGCTTTTACCTCGATGGCCTGGCGGGCTACGGCTACGCCTACAACCAGTCGTGGCGCAACATCGTGATCCCGGGCCTGCAGCCGCGCACGGCGATGGGCCAGGCCGGCGCCAACCAGTTCTTCGGCCAACTCGAGACCGGCTATCGCGTTGATATCGGTGGCGGCCCGACGCAGGCCTATGTGACCCCGTTCGCCCGCTTGCAGGGTTATACGGCGACCCAGAACGCCTACACCGAGACCGGTGCACAGTCGCTCAACCTCAGCGTCGCAAGTGTGACGACCAACTCGCTGCGCTCTGTGCTGGGCGCGGTGGTGGGCGCTAACATGAACGTGGGCTGGCGCAGCCCGATTGCCGGCCAGCTGCGACTGGGCTGGAGCCACGAATACGGCAACGTCGACCGGCCGGTCACGTCGTCGTTGGTCGGCGTT
>DATGZZ010000598.1:0-2440 GCA_035296945.1 Reyranella sp. | reverse complement strand
CAGCTCGGCGGCGAGCTGTCGCTCGACGGCCGCATCGTGGGCGTCTCAAACGGCTTGCGGGCGTTGGCCGAGCGGTCGCCCGATCGCGCCGTCGAGCGTCAGGACGAACCCTATCGGCGCGCCATCGTCGGCATGTATGCGCGGCTCGCCGCCACCGCCTGGGCGCTCGACAAGCTGGAAGCGCCGCATCCGCCGGTCGGTCCTGCGCCGGCGTATGCCTCGGTGGACGATTTCAAGGCCGATCTCGACTCCATCTTCGACTCGTTGTCGGAGAATGGCGCTGGGCCCCTGGCGCGTGGCCACCTGCGCGCTTTGCGGCGCGCGGTCGACGTCTTCGGCTTTCATCTGGCATCGCTTGACCTGCGGCAGAATTCGGACGTGCACGAGCGCGTCGTGACCGAGCTCGTCGAAGCCGGGGGCCTCGGCGACTATCGCTCGCTCGACGAGCCCGGCCGCGTTGCGCTGCTGGTGCGCGAGCTCGGCAACATGCGGCCGCTCTCCTCGCCGCATCTCAGCTACGGCGAGGAGACGGCCAACGAGCTTGGCATGCTGAACGTCACGGCCGATGCGCATCGCCGCTACGGCCCCCGGTCCATGCCGAACTACGTGATCTCCAAGGCCGACAGCGTCTCCGACATCCTGGAAGTGGCCGTGCTGCTCAAGGAGGTCGGCCTGCTGCGCCCGCGCGAGGGACGGCTGGATGTCGACATCGTGCCGCTGTTCGAGACCATCGGCGACCTGCAGCACTGCGGGCCGATCATGGAGGCGCTGTTCGCCCTGCCGGCCTACCGCCGCCTGCTCGCCTCGCGCGGCAACGTACAGGAGGTGATGCTGGGCTATTCCGACAGCAACAAGGATGGCGGTTACCTCACCTCGACCTGGGAGCTCTACAAGGCCGAGCTGACTCTGGTCGATCTGTTCCGCCGCCATGAGGTGGGCCTGCGGCTCTTCCACGGCCGCGGCGGCTCGGTCGGCCGAGGCGGCGGGCCGGCCTACGATGCCATCCTGGCCCAGCCGTCGGGCGCCGTGCAGGGCCAGATCCGGGTCACCGAGCAGGGCGAGGTGATCGGCGGCAAGTATTCCAACGCCGAGGTCGGCCGGCGCAACCTCGAGACTCTGGCGGCTGCCACCTTCGAGGCGACCCTGCTGCAGGTCGAACGCCCGGTGTCACAGGCCTGGCGCGCCGCCATGGAAGAGCTGTCGGCGAACGCCTTCCGTGCCTATCGTGCGCTGGTCTACGAGACCGAGGGCTTCAACACCTACTTCCGCGAATCCACCGTGCTGGAGGAGATCGCCACCCTCAACATCGGCAGTCGTCCGGCGTCGCGCTCCAAGAAGCAGGGCATCGAGGACCTGCGCGCCATTCCCTGGGTGTTCAGCTGGGCGCAGTGCCGCGTGATGCTGCCGGGCTGGTATGGCTTCGGCACGGCGGTGAAGGCCTGGCTGGAGGCGCATCCCGACGGCCTGGCGACCTTGCAGGCCATGCACGCGGACTGGCCGTTCTTCCGCACCGCGCTTTCCAACATGGACATGGTGCTCTCCAAGAGCGACATGGCCATCGCCTCGCGCTATGCCGAGCTGGTGACCGACGCCGAGCTCGGCCAGCGGATTTTTGGCCGCGTGCGCCAGGAGTGGCAGTCCTCGACCGATGCGGTGCTGGCCATCACGCGCCAGCAGACCTTGCTGGAGACCAATCCGCTGCTGGCGCGCTCGATGCGCAACCGCTTTCCCTACATCGATCCTCTGAACCATGTGCAGATCGAATTGCTGCGTCGCCATCGCGCCGGCGACACCGCGCCGGAGGTGGTGCAGGGTATCCATCTCAGCATCAACGGCATCGCGGCCGGCCTGCGAAACAGCGGATAGGAGGAACGCGACATGGAGTTCAAGAACAAGGTTGCCTTGGTCACCGGCGGCGCCAATGGCATCGGCCGGGCCACGACCCTGGGCTTCGCCGGCCGCGGCGCCAAGGTCGTCATCGTCGATCGCGATGCGACGGGCGGCGAGGCGACCGCCGGCATCGTTCGCCAGAAAGGCGGCGAGGCGCTGTTCGTCCAGGCCGACGTCACCGACGCCAAGTCGGTGCAAGCCTATGTGAAGAAGGCCGTCGATACGTACGGCCGCATCGACTGCTTCCACAACAACGCCGGCATCGAGGGCAAGGTCGCCAACATCGCCGACTACGACGAGGCGATGTTCGACCAGATCATGGCGGTGAACGTCCGCGGCGTGTTCCTCGGCCTGAAGTACGTGCTGAAGCAGATGCTGGCCCAGAAAGGTGGCGCCATCGTCAATACGGCGTCGACCGCGGGCTTGATGGGCTCGCCCGGCATGAACGCCTACGTCGCCTCAAAGCACGCCGTGCTCGGCCTCACCAAGACCGCCTCGGGCGAGGTGGCGCGCCAGGGGATCCGCGTGAACGCGGTATGTCCGGGGCCGA
>DATGZZ010000597.1:0-3020 GCA_035296945.1 Reyranella sp. | reverse complement strand
ACCTTCAACCATATCGGCCACTTCGCCGCCGCCGGGCATTCGATCGCCAAGGGCCTGTTCCTGGGCGGCGTCACGCGACGCTTCCCGGACATGAACTTCGCCTTCCTCGAGGGCGGCGTGGGCTGGGGCTGCCAGCTCTTTGCCGACCTGATCGAGCATTGGGAGCGGCGCGGCGCCAAGGGCATCGCCTACATGGATCCCAAGAAGCTCGATCGCAAGATGCTGAGAAGCCTGGTCGACAAGTACGGCTACGAGGAGATGGCGGCCGAGCTCGACAAGCGCGACGGCTGGCCCTCTGCCGAGGAGGACAACCTGACCGGCGGCATGCCGGTGCTCGACGACTTCGCGGCGTGCAAGATCGCGCGCAAGGAGGACTGGGTCGATCTCTATGCCCGGCCCTACTATTTCGGCTGCGAGGCCGACGACCGCATGAACGTGACGGCGTTCGGCAAGGCCAACCCGTTCGGCGCGCGCATCAACGCGATCTTCAGCTCCGATATCGGCCATTTCGACGTGCCGGACATGCTGAGCCCGGTGCCGGAGGCGCACGAGCTGGTCGAGGACGAGCTGATCACGCCCGACGACTTCCGCGACTTCACCTTCACCAACGCCGTGCGCCTGTGGGGCCAGCAGAACCCGCGCTTCTTCGAGGGCACGGTGGTGGCCAAGGAGGCGGCCGCCGTGTTGAACGTGGCGCCGGCACGGGCGGCTGCGGAATAGCTAGCAAGCACCTTCCTCCCCAACGACGTTGGGGAGGTGGCCCGCAGGGCCGGAGGGGTCATGAGCACCAGTGATGATGCTCATGACACCTCCGCCCCGCTGCGCGGGCACCTCCCCATGCAGAGCATGGGGAGGAATTATCACACCCCGTACTGCAACAGCGTCTCGCCGTTGGCCTTCAGCCAGGCCTGCGGCGGCTCCATCGGCCCGTCGCACAGGCTGCGCGCCAACGCCCAGAAGCGCGGGCCGTGGTTGAGGTGCACGAGATGGGCGACCTCATGCGCTACCAGATAGTCCAGCACCTCGGGCGGCGCGAACACCAGGCGCCAGGAGAACGACAGGCCGCCGTCCGGCCCGCAGCTTCCCCAGCGCGAGCGGCTGTCGCGCACGGTGATGCGCTTGACCGGCCGCTCGACCCGTAGCGCCTTGGCGTGAACAAGCGGCACCAGCCGGCCGCGTAGCTCGGCCGTCAGCCAGTCGCGCAGCCGGCGCGGCAAATGCTCGGGCCGGCCGGCGACATGGATCTCGCCCGCCTCGCGCCACACGGTGCCGCGCCTGTCGGCGCGATGACGAACGACGTGCGGCGCGCCGAACAAGGGTACCTCGGCGCCGTCGGCGAACGGCCGCCGCTCTGGCAGCCGCTTCAGGCGGGCGGCGATCCAGCCGGCCTGGGCCTCGGCGAAGCCCACGGCGGTGCCGCGGGCCATGCGCAGGGGAGCGGTCAGCACGATGCGGCGGCCGGCCGGGTCGACGCGCAGCGAGGCCCGGCGGGCACGGGTGCTGCGCACGAAGGTCACGGGCAGGGTATCGCCGGCATGAACAATGGTCAGTTGCTCGGGCTCGGTGGGCGCTTTAGGCAGGACGAAGCGCAACAGGGCGCCGGACAACGACATGCACGCGATCATACAACAGAGGAGCCTCTGACGTGACCCTCGATCTGGCCCGGCTGCGTGCCGAGACGCCCGGCTGCGCCCACGTCCTGCACCTCAATGCCGCCGGTTCCGCGCTCCCCAGCCAGCGCACCCTCGACGCCACGCTGAACCACCTGAAGCTCGAGGCCGAGATCGGCGGCTACGAGGCTGCCGCCAAGGCGCATGACGAGCTGGAGGGCTTTTATCCCTCGGTCGCCAGGCTGATCGGGGCCGAGGCCGACGAAGTGGCCTTCGTCGAGAACGCCACGCGGGCCTGGGACCTCGCCTTCTACTCCCTCGATTTCAAGCCGGGCGACCGCATCCTGACCTGCGTCAGCGAATATTCGTCGAACTTCATCTCCTACCTGCAGGTCGCCAAGAAGACGGGCGCGGAGGTCGTCGTGGTGCCCGACGACAACTACGGCCAGATCGACCTTGGCGCCCTGGAGCGCGCCATCGACAAGAGCACCAAGCTGGTCTCGATCTCCCATGTGCCGACGCAGGGTGGCCTGGTGCAGCCGGCCGAGGCGGTCGGCAAGATCGCCAACGATGCCGGCGTGCTCTACCTGCTCGATGCCTGCCAGTCGGTCGGCCAGTTGCCGGTCGACGTGCGTAAAGTCGGCTGCGACTTCCTGTCGATGACCGGCCGCAAATACCTGCGCGGGCCCCGTGGCACGGGCTTCCTTTACGCCAAGCGCGCGACGACGCGCCATATCGAGCCGCTGCTGCTCGACAACCATGCCGCCAAGTGGACCGACGACAACGCCTACACGGTGCGCGACGACGCGCGGCGCTTCGAGAACTGGGAGCGCTACTTCGCCGGCGTCATCGGCTTGAAGGTCGCCGCCGACCAGGCCAACGAGCTCGGCATGGAGCCGATCTGGGCGCGGCTGCGCGAATTGGCCGATGGCCTGCGCACGCGGCTCTCGACCGTGAAGGGAGTCGCCCTGACCGATCTCGGCAAGGTCAAGGGCGCCATCGTGACCTTCGCCGTCGCCGGCAAAGACCATAACGAGCTGAAAGCCAAGCTGCGCGAGCAGGCGATCAACGTCTCGGTCTCCACGCAGTTCTCCTCGCGCCTCGACCTCAAGGGACGCGGCCTGCTGAACGTCATGCGCGCCTCGGTCCATGTCTACAACACCGAAGAGGAACTGGATCGCTTCGTGGCTGCGCTTGAGGCAATTCTCTAAGACCGAGGGCGACCACGGCCGTGGCTTGATCCGGCAACGTCTGCTCTTATAGCTCATGCCCCTGATCTCGCCCGCCGCCTCGTGGCTCAGCCTGGTCGCCAAGGTCGGGTCGATTCGACGGGCGGCGGTGCAGCTCAACGTGTCGCCGTCGGCGGTGAACCGCCAGATCCTCAAGCTCGAGGCCGAATACGGCGCGGAC
>DATGZZ010000596.1:0-15000 GCA_035296945.1 Reyranella sp. | reverse complement strand
GTAGTCCGAGATCACGTGCGTGGAATCGTGCGCCGTCCCGAAGGCAGCGTTGAGCGCCGTCGGATCGCCCGGAAACGGATAGCCATTCCTCTTGTCGAAGTCCCACAACGCCTTGCCGAAGGTGTTTTGGGGCAGCTTGCCCAAGGAGTCGTAGCGCGCCACGAGCGCGGGGTCGGCGTTCGCGCCCTCATAGGGCCTGATCCACACGTTGGGATCGAGCCCCTCCGACGAGCGGCTGAGCACGCTGTCGAAATTCTTGCGCCACATGTCGGCGGTAGCCCAGGCGAGATGACCCGACGCCGCTTCGACCAGGTCGGTGAGATAGTCGGCCTCGACATCGAGGGCGCGGGAATAGTCGAGCACGCGCGCGAGCTTGCGGTGGTCGAGCACGCCATCGACCAGCGCCATGATAGCAAGATACTTCACCGCCTCGCGCGCCAACTCCGGCTTGCCGCGCAGGATCGAGACGAGGTCCTGCGGCTCCACCGCCGGTAGCGTCCCGATGTCCAAAAGGTCGCGGCGGCGCATCAGATAGCGCGCGGCTGCCAGCACGCTGGTGGTGTCGGCGTAGGTGATCGCACGGCCGCCCGCCAGCGCGACCTGGCGCATGGCGCTCAGGATGGCGTCACTCTCACGCTTGCCGACTTCCCGCATCGATGGCTTCCCCAACCCGCCAAAAAGTGCTCCCTGTCGCAGGATGCAGCCTCACCGCTTCATCCTGCAAGCCTTCGATCCGGAGTATGGCCATCCCGCGTTCGAGACGATGTTCATGATCGAGCGCCTGCCGGAGTTGCAGGCCCTGCTGGGCGCGGCCGCGGACGATGATTCCACGCTCGAGATGGTCTACACCCTCGATCCCGGCGATCTCGATGCTATCAATCATCGCTTCGGCCTAGCGTTCGATCCAGGCGGACGCGTCACCCGTCTCGCAAAGTGGATCCACAACCGGGAGCCGCCCTACCTGGTGCACACGGGCTTCGAGCTCGTGTTGATGATCGAGGGCCGCAAGCTGTTTGCGCTGATGTACGAATCCTATCCGCCGCACCAGCACTACGATGAGGATCTGTTCGATCGCCATGTGGCGCTGGGTACTCTGCACAAGGAGGTGCAGTTGGAGCCGTTCGCAGAGCCGGTGCGGCACCCGGACGGCCGGATCTTGGAGGGTTTGCGGACCGTCTACTACACGCTGAAAGGCCAAGAATGGCGCATCCCCGCCTGGAAGCTCGTTTCCGAAGCGTCTCGCAAATCGGGGTGGAACGACGATTTCGAACGTTTGCAAGGCATGCTGTTCGGCTACGAAGAGTGGCAGAACGACTGGTGGATCAGCGACATTCGCCGTCGCAACGTTCGATGGGGAGCGCTGTCGCTGTATCTCGCGGTCAACGAAGATGAGCTGACGGCAATCGACGAGGCGGGACGTCGAGCCTTGCCGCTGCGCAGCAGGCCTCTTCGCCTTCTGGCCGCGACGTGGGAGGGACCGGAGGAAGAGGCGCTTCGCGGCCTCTTGGAGGAAGGCGGAACAGCTGCCGTCGTGCGTTTCAGCGTGAAGGCGGGTCGCTTCCTCCGCGAACTCGCAAGCGATCCCCAAGCCGCCCTTCACACGCTTTCCGGCGAGCGCGTGAAGGATCTCAATCGCCTGATGGTCGGCGAGATCGAGGTCGTGATGCCTAGCGCAGCGGCTCCAGGATGCTGACGTAGTTGGCGACCGCTGCGCCGCCCATGTTGAACACGCCGCCGATCCTGGCCTTGGGCAGCTGCAGCGCGCCAGGCGCTGTCCCCGACAGCTGCATGGCCGTCATCACGTGCATGCTCACACCGGTGGCGCCGACCGGATGGCCCTTGGCCTTCAAGCCGCCCGAGACATTGACCGGCAGCTTGCCGTCGCGCTCGACCCAGCCTTCGTGGATGGCGCGCTCGCCCTCGCCGGGGTTGGCGAGGCCCATCGCCTCGTACTCGATCAGCTCGGCCGAGGTGAAGCAGTCGTGGCTTTCGACGAACGAAAGGTCGAGCAGGTCGAGGCGGGCCGAGGCCAGCGCCTTCTTCCAGGCAAGCGCTGGGCCTTCGAACTTGATGATGTCGCGCTTGCTCATGGGCAGGAAGTCGTTGACGTGCTCGGCGGCGCGGAAGGCGATCGCCTGCTTCATGCCGAGCGCCGTGGTGACATCGGTCAGGATCACCGCGGCGGCGCCATCGGTCACCGGCGAGCAGTCAGTGCGCTTGAGCGGTCCCGCCACGAACGGGTTCTTGTCCGAGGGCGTGCGGCAGAACTCGTAGGCGAACTCCTTCTGGAAGTGCGCATAGGGATTTTTGGCGCCGTTCTTGTGCGCCTTGACTGCGATCTTGGCGAGCGCGTCGGACTTGTCACCGTAGCGCTGGAAGTAGGCCGAGGTGATCTTGCCGAAGATGCCGGCGAAGCCCGCCTCGATGTTGGCTTCCTCGGCGACGTAGGACGCCTTGATCAGAACCTCGCCGGCCTGGGCGCTGTTGAGCTCGGTCATCTTCTCGACGCCGACCACCAGCACGAAGCGCGCCTTGCCGGCGGCCAGCGTATTCAGGCCCATGTGGATGGCGGCCGAGCCGGTGGCGCAGGCGTTCTCGACACGGGTCGACGGCTTGAAGCGCAGGTCGGGGTGGGCCTGCAGCGCCAGCGAGGAATGGAACTCCTGGCGCACGAAGCCGCCGTTCATGTTGCCGACATAGATCACGTCGACGTCCTTGGGCTCGATGCCGGCATGGGCGATGGCCTCGGTCGCCGCCTTCACGATCAGGGATTCGCTGGTCTCGCCATCGAGCTTGCCGAACTTGCCGTGGGACCATCCGACGATGCAGGCCGTCATGGAACTCTCCTTCGCTACTGAAGCCGACCGTAACCTCATGTTCCTCTCCCCCGCCAGGGGGAGAGACTAGGTGAGGGGGCGACGACGGGTGTAACCCCCTCACCCAACCTCTCCCCCTGGCGGGGGAGAGGAGTATGAAGTGAAGTGGCGGTACGTGCATATACACATATAGCGTCCGCGGGGCCTTGCAAGGGGCTTCGCAGTGCCCAAATTCCGCCTCCCGGGCAGTATTGACTGCTGCCTTTCCCGGGAGCCCACTTAGCATCCATGGCCGAGAACGCGCCGTCGCCTGAACAACGCTCGAATTCCCGCTGGCCGCTGATTCTGGGCGGCTTGGTCGGCGGCTTCCTGCTGCTGGCCGTCGGCCTCGCACTGGGCTGGTACCTGTTCTATCGCCCGATCGTGAACGTCGCGGTGCAGCTGCCCGCGCCGCCGGCGCCGCCCGCCCTGCCGGGGCCGGACCAGGCGCAGGTCAAGGCGCTGGAAGAGCAGATCGAGAAGCAGAAGGCCGCCAACAAGCAGATCGAGGACCAGATCGCGCTCCTGAAGGAGCGGCTGAGGGCCGATGTCTGCACCATCAAGGATCCGCTCGGGAAGGGGCCCGCCTCGCCGGCGCCGGCCGGCGCATTGCCCGAGCGCAAGACCGAGGCGCCGCCCGGCCCTGGAAAGGTCACGCCGGCTGCGGCTTCGATCGATCTGCCGCAGACCGGCGCCAAGGTCGGCAAGATGGCGCCCGCCAGCCAGGCCCAAGCACTCGAGCAAGCCACCGTCCTGGTGGTGTCAGCCGGAGGCGATAGCGGCTCCGGCTTTTTTGTTGCCCCGAATTACGTGGTGACCAACCATCATGTCGTCGGCCGCGCCGCGCCGGGCAGCGAGGCGCTGGTGCTGAGCAAGCATCTCAAGACCGGCTACATCGGCACCGTCGTGGCGACGTCGCAGACCGGCCAGGGCACCCAGGCGGATTTTGCCGTGATCAAGGTCGACGACGTGCCGGCGGGCAGTGTGCGGCCCCTGGCGCTGGCCGCAGAGCCCGCGTCGCTGAGCGACGTGATCGCTGCCGGCTACCCGTCGATCGCCATCGCCCAGGACCGCAACCTGCGCCGCCTGATTGCGGGCGACCTCAAGGCCGCGCCCGAGGTCGTGCTGACCAAGGGTACGGTGAGCGCGATCCAGAACAAGGAGCGCAACACGCCCATGGTGCTGCATTCGGCCGACATCTCGGCCGGCAATTCGGGCGGACCGCTGATCGACTCCTGCGGCCGCGTCGTCGGCATCAACACCTACATCGTCACCAGCCGGCAGACGACCAAGGCCAACTATGCCTTGGGCAGCTCGTGGCTGGCGGCCTTCTTGCGCGGCGCCAAGACTCCCTTCGATTGGCGTGCCGACAGCTGTGCGTGAGCGGGCAAAAGAATCATTTGCTCAACACAAGATGTAGCTTCAATCTAACCCCGCTGCTTAATTATTGGTGCGGGCGGGGGCGTGAAGCAGGCAGTCGTTACAATACGTTGCGCCGCGATAGCGCTGCTGGTGTTCCTGGTCGCTGGCTGCGACCGCATGGTCGTCCTCAATCCCAAGGGCCCGATCGCCGACGCCGAACGCGGCCTGATGATCGACGCCTTCGTCGTCATGATGCTGGTGGTCGTGCCGGTCATCGTCATGGCGCTTTGGTTCGCCTGGCGTTATCGCGAGGGCCGCAACGCCCGCTATGAGCCGACCTGGGCCTACTCGGCCAAGGTCGACGCGGTGGTCTGGCTGGTCCCGGCGCTGATCGTCATCGCCGTCGCCGTGCTGCTGTGGCGCAGCACCCACAAGCTCGATCCCTATCGCGAGATCGCCTCCAGCAATCCGCCGCTCGACGTGCAGGTCGTGGCCCAGGACTGGAAGTGGCTGTTCATCTATCCCGAGCAGGGCGTGGCCTCGGTGAACCAGCTCGCCATTCCCGCTGGCCGGCCGATCAGCCTGCGCATCACCTCCGACACGGTGATGAACTCCTTCTACGTGCCCGCCCTGGCCGGCCAGATCTACGCCATGGCCGGCATGCAGACCCGCCTGCAGCTCCTGGCCGACCAGCCCGGCAAGTTCGTCGGCCGCAACACGCAGTATTCGGGCGGCGGCTTCTCCGACCAGTTCTTCGAGGTGGTGGCGCTGAGCCGGGCCGATTTCGACGCCTGGGTGGCAAAGGCCAAGCAGGCGCCGGGCAAGCTCGATCCGCCGACCTACGCCAAGCTCGCCGAGAAAAGCCGGCTCAACCCCGTCGTCCAGTACTCGGTGGTCGAGCCCAAGCTCTTCGACTCCATCATCGACAAGTACACCGGCGGCCATCAGGCACATGGCCAGACGCCGACGGCGCCGGCGCGGAGATAGAGTCCATGTTCGGAAGACTGACCGTCGAAGCCCTGCCGCTCTACAGCGCCATTGCCGCCAGCGGTGCTGCGATGGTGGTGGGCGGCGCGTTGCTGGTCGCCATCGTCATCACCTGGCTCAAGGGCTGGCTCTATCTCTGGAAGGAGTGGCTGACCAGCGTCGACCACAAGCGCATCGGCGCCATGTACATCATCCTGGCGCTGATCATGCTGCTGCGCGGCTTCGTCGACGCCATCATGATGCGCGCCCAGCAGGCGATGGCGCTGAACAGCGGCGGCTACCTGCCGCCCGAGCATTTCGACCAGATCTTCAGCTCGCACGGCACGATCATGATCTTCTTCATGGCCATGCCGTTCATGACCGGGCTCCTGAACATCGCCGTGCCCCTGCAGATCGGCACGCGCGACGTCGCCTTCCCGTTCCTCAATTCGCTCAGCCTGTGGCTCGCATCGTCAGGTGCGGCGCTGGTCATGGTGTCGCTGGTGATCGGCAAGTTCTCGACCGCCGGCTGGACGGGCTATCCGCCCTACTCGGGCATCCAGTACAACCCCGGCGTCGGCGTCGACTACTGGATCTGGGCGCTCCTGATCAGCGGCGTCGGCTCGACCTTGTCGGGCATCAATTTCGTCGTCACCATCATCAAGCGGCGCGCGCCGGGCATGACCCTGATGCGCATGACGCCGTTCGTGTGGACGGCGCTCTGCACCTCCGTCCTGATGACCTTTGCCTTCCCCGCGCTCACCGTGGCGTGCGGCCTGCTGGCGCTCGATCGCCTGCTCGGCATGCACTTCTTCACCAATGAGCTGGGCGGCAACATGATGAACTACGCCAACCTGTTCTGGATCTGGGGCCATCCGGAGGTCTACATCTTGATCCTGCCGGCGTTCGGCGTGTTCTCCGAGGTCGTGGCAACCTTCTCCAGGAAGCGCCTGTTCGGCTACGAATCCCTGGTCTACGCCACGGCGGCGATCGCGCTCCTGTCCTTCACCGTCTGGCTGCACCATTTCTTCACCATGGGCTCTTCCGCCAACGTCAACGCCTTCTTCGGCGTGACGACCATGGTGATCGCCGTGCCCACCGGTGTGAAGGTGTTCAACTGGCTGCTGACGATGTATCGCGGCCGCATCACCTTCCATCCGTCGATGCTGTGGACGGTGGGCTTCATCGCCACCTTCGTGATCGGCGGCATGACGGGTGTGCTGCTGGCGGTACCGCCCGTCGACTTCCTGATGCACAACACGACCTTCCTGGTCGCGCACTTTCACAACATGATCATCCCGGGCGTGCTGTACGGCTATCTCGCCGGCTACATGTACTGGTTCCCCAAGGCGTTCGGCTTCAAGATGAACGAGCCGTGGGGCACCGCGGCCTTCTGGTTCTGGCTGGTTGGCTTCTACCTGGCCTTCATGCCGCTCTATGTGCTGGGCCTGATGGGCATGCCGCGGCGCATGGAGCAGTACAACGATCCCTCCTGGCAGCCCTGGCTGATCGCGGCCTCGCTGGGCGCCGTGCTGATCCTGATCGGCATCGCCTGCCTGGTCATGCAGATCGTCGTCTCGATCCGCGACCGCAAGCGCAACCTCGACGTGACCGGCGATCCGTATGACGGCCGCACGCTGGAATGGGCGACGTCCTCGCCGCCGCCGGTCTACAACTTCGCCGTCCTGCCCGAGGTGCGCGACCGCGAGCCGCTGCTCGACATGAAGGAGCGCGGCGTGACCTATCAGCCGCCCAGCGCCTACCACGACATCGAGATTCCCAAGAATTCGCCGGTCGGCGTCACCATGGGCGGGCTTTCCTTCGTGTTCGGCTTCGCCATGGTGTGGTGGATCTGGTGGCTGGCGATCCTGTGTGGGCTTGCCATGTGGGCCACCATGATCTGGCGCTCGTCGGACGATAATACCGACTTCATCCTGGTCGCCGAGGAGGTCGAGCGCCTGGAGAAGGCGCGCTACCGCTCGCTCGAGGCGGCGAAGGCGGCCAACCCATGAACGCCAACGTCACGGCCGTTCCCGGCCACCGCCATTCCGAGGCTTCGGAAATCCACGAGCAGCGCGAACTGGGCTTCTGGCTCTACCTGATGAGCGACGCCATCCTCTTCGCCCTGCTGTTCATGACCTACGGCATCATGGTCGGCAATACGGCGGGCGGGCCCACGGGCAAGCAGCTCTTCAGCCTGAACAATGCCGCGCTGGAGACGGCGCTGCTGCTGATCAGCAGCACGACCTTCGGCTTTGCTTCCCTGTCGTCGCGGCAGGGCAACCGCTCGGCGGTGCTGGGCTGGCTGGCCATCACCTTCCTGCTGGGCGCGGGCTTCGTCTTCCTCGAGATCCGCGAGTTCCTCGGCATGATCCGCGCCGGCGCCGGGCCCGACCGCAGCGGCTTCCTGTCCGCCTTCTTCACCCTCGTCGGCACCCACGGCACTCATGTCAGCGTCGGCCTGATCTGGATCCTGATCCTGAGCGGGCAGGTGGCGCTGAAGGGCCTGAGCCTGCCGGTGACCTCGCGCCTGTTCCGGCTCGGCCTGTTCTGGCATTTCCTCGACATCGCCTGGGTCGGCATCTTCTCCGTCGTCTACCTTCCGGGGCTCCTGTGATGGAACGGCACGGTCTTGCCTCCTACCTGATCGGCTTCGTCCTGGCCGTCATCCTGACGGCGGTCCCGTTCTGGCTGGTCTACACCCACACCCTGCCGCCCTCGCGCATCATGTGGATCATCGCCGGTGCGGCGGTGCTGCAGATCGTGGTGCACCTGCACTTCTTCCTGCACGTCAACTTCACGACCACGCCCAAGGAGAACCTGCTCGCCATTTCCTTCACCGCCATCCTGATCTTCCTGATGGTGGGTGGCAGCCTCTGGATCATGATCGACCTGCACCAGAGGATGGCGATCTAGGTCACACGAAGAAGATGCCGTCGTGGTTGGTGTGTACGCCGATCACGACGTCCTGGAAGTCGTTGTCGCCCGTCGCCGTCGGCAGGTCCTCGAAGCCGATCAGCAGCTCCTTGCCGCCGGGCGCCACGCCGGACAGGACTTGGTCGACATGGCCCGGATTGACGTTGGAAAAGCTGTGGAACACCGTGGCGCCGGGCAGCCTGCCGAGCGTGGCGCTGCTCAGCGTCAAGGGCAGGCCGGCATTGTAGTTGCCGGAGAACGACAGATTGTCCGGCAAGTTGCCGAACATGCCGAAGCCGTCCTGGATCAGGAAGAACCCGAGGGTGACGCCGCTCGCCGGGGTGCCGAGGTTGACGGTCGCGGTGCCGGGATTGTGGGTATCGGAGAACAGGATGTGGGTGTCGAAGACCGTGCCGTTGGCATCGACCTTGTAGACACCGAGCGTGTTGCTGAAGGTCGACACGGCCGCCTTCAGGTCGACCGTGAAACGCACCAGACCATCGCCGGTCAGGAACGGCTGGTTGGCGATGCCGTTGATGGCGTCGGTGGAGACGCGCACGCCCTCGAACAGGCTTGGCAGAAAGTGTTCGAAGGTCACCTCGGTATGGGCCTGGCTGCCCGAGCCCCGGGCGACCGCCATGAAGTCGCCGTTGATGAAATCACCCTCGAGCAGGATCGATGAAGACCCCATCTGGAGGGTCGTGTCGCCGCCGAAGTGGACGAGCTGCAGGTGATCGCGGCCGATCAAGGAGCCCGTGACGTCGATCGTCGTCGACAAGCCGAAATTGAAGACCGTGTCACCGTTCATGTTGGCGAGGCTGTCGCGCAGGACGTTGAGGCCCCCGCCCGGATTGATCACGTCGGCGCCGGCGCCGCCGGTCAGGACGTCGTTGCCGGCGCCGCCCATCAGGGTGTCGTTGCCGGCGCCGCCTATCAGGGTCGAATTGGCGTCCGAGGCCCAGATGATGTCGTTTCCGTCGCCACCGACTGCCTTCTCGATGATCGTGTGGAAGGCGACGGCGATGTTGTTCTTCAGGCCGCCGGCGCTGCTGAAGGTCCCCGGGATCAGGCTGATGACGGCACCCTGCGAAAAGCCCGACAGGTCAAGCGTGTTGCCTGTGCCGCTGTCCCATATGGTGACGACAGGGTGCTTGTTGATGTTGAAATTGTAGAACTGGCCGATGCTGCCGCCGATGTTGGCGTTGAAGCCGAACGTGTGGCCGCCACCCACCAGCGGTCCGCTGGTCGGCAGGCCGTAGACCCGCTGGATCGCCAGGATGTCGAGGATCATCGGCGTGAGCGGAGAGTATCCGCCCCAGTTGGTGCCGGTCACCGGATAGCTGCTGGAGTGGGCGGCTGGCGCGTCGGGCTGGAGATACGACATGATCGTCCAGAGCTTCGTGTCGTACGGCGAGAACTGCTGCTGGGCGTCGTCTACATTCTTGCCCGTTGCCGGGTTCAGGACGGCGTCATAGGGCCCGCCGTGGCCCAGGCCGAGCATGTGGCCGAATTCGTGCACCAGCGTCGACAACGGATAGCCACCTCCGGCTCCGAGGTCCGGCCCGAGCGGCCCGAAGCTTGGGTCGTTGGTGTCGATGAAGACGCGGTTGTCGGAGCTGCGTGGCAGGACCGGGAGGGTGTCGCTGCCGACCGTCGGATGATCGAAGCCGGTATTGTTCCAGTCGGCCGATCCGCTTCCCGGTGTGCGGGTGATCCGGAAGTCGGCCAGCGTGGGATCGAGAGTCTCGACCATGGTGACGTTCGCGACGGCCGACCACAATTCCATGGTGGCCCTGAAGGCCCCCTGCTCGTCGCTCGTCCAGCCCGAGCCAGTATTGAACCAGTAGCTGATCGTGGCGCCGGTGCCCGGCCGCGAGTCGCCCCACTTGAAGATGTCGCCGGTGTTGCCGTATTGCGCGGGTTCGGCCGGGTAGGGCACGAAGTCTCGCCAAGTCCCGTAGGACTCCCGGGCCACCCGGCCGGTGTCGTCCAGGCCGCTGATGGCGGCGACTTCGGATTCGTAGGGCAGCATGCTCGACCCTTGCGCTGGGTGAATTAATCGGGCCGAAGTCTCCTTGCACCTCCGGTGCGATCAACCATCGGTCCCGCCGCAATTTTCTAGCAATTTTTCACCCAGAACGTTTGACTGTGCGTCCCGAAAACGTTGACTGAGCGTCCCGCGGGAACGGTCTGAGTCCCATACGTCGTTGTTGTACATGAGCGAGAACGGCAAGCTTCCTTTCAGTCTTTTCACGACCAGTCATCTCCGCCCAAGCGAGCAGTTCGATGCTTGGCGCGAGAGCATCTCGGTCATCTTCGACGTGGCGCCGCCGGCCGAACACCCGCCGGACAGCGGCTTCGCGGCGACCGTGCGCGGCTGGCACCTGGGCGGCCTGCTGATCTCGGCGGTCGATTTTGACGGCCAACGCTTCGTCCGCGACAGGCGCAAGACCGTCGGCGACGGGCTCGACCACTATCTGGTGCAGCTCTACGCGACGGGCGGTCTGGTCGGCGAAGCCGGCGACCAGGGGCGCGTGCTGAACGGCGGCGACGTGCAGATCCTCGATCTCACCCAGTCGAACGTCACCCAGGCGGCGCCATCGGGCACCGTCGCCATCGTCGTGCCGCGCGAGACGCTCGACCAGGCGCTGCCCGCCCCGGGCAACCTGCACGGCCTGATCCTGCGTGGCCACAGCGGCATGGGCGGCCTGCTCGGCGATTACATGCGCTCACTGGTGGCGCGCGCGGAAGCCATGACCATGGCCGAGGCGCCGCTGGTGGCGCAGGCGACGACCGACATGATCGCCGCCTGTTTCCAGTCGAACGCCGAGACGGCCGAGCGCGCGCGGGCTGCGATCGACCAGACGATGCGTCAGCGCATCCAGCGCCATATCTTGGCCCATCTCGACTCGCCGGCGCTTCAGGCCGAGGCGCTGTGTGCCCAGTTCCGGATTTCGCGCAGCCAGCTCTATCGGCTGTTCGAGCCGCTCGGTGGCGTTGCGCACTACATCCAGGAACAGCGGGTCACGCGGGCCTGCGCCGAGCTGTGCAATCCGGCGCACGACCATCGCCGCATCTATGAGATCGCCTTTGCGCTGGGCTTCTCGAGCGAGGCGCATTTCAGCCGCGTCTTCCGCGCGACCTTCGGGCTCAGCCCAAGCGACGTGCGAGCCCGCGCCCAGGCGACGCGTGTCGATGCGCGCCGGCCGGAGCCCGCGGACATTGCCAACGGCGGCTACGAGGAGTGGGTCCGCCAGCTGAAGTGAGCTACTTGGGCAACGCGTCGAGCGCCTTCTTGGCCTCGGCGTCGTTCTGGGCCGCGGCCTGCTGCAGCCATGTCCTGGCCTTGGCCGGATCGGCCGCCAGCCCGCCGCCACCCTTGGCGAGCAGCAGGCCAAGCTTGCGCTGCGCCTCGGCCGAGCCGGCGAGGGCCGCGCGCTCGTACCACTCGGCAGCGCGTGCGCCGTCGGGCGTGAAGCCCGCCTTGGCCGGGGTCGACAGCGGATCGAAGAAGGTGGCGAGCTCGAGCTGGGCCGGTGCGTTGCCGGTCTCGGCGGCACGGCGGAACACCAGGAAGGCGGCACCCGTCTCGCCCGCCTTGGTGTAGTCGCGCGCCTTGGCGAGCATCGCCTCGGGCGTGGGCCTGGTCGCGAGATATTCGCCGACGATGTCGCGCACGGATTTGCCCGGCGCACTCGCGGCCGGAACGGGTGCCGGCGCGGGCGTGGGCGCAGGCGTTGCCGCCGCGACCACGGGCTCGGGCTTTTCGAAGTAGGTCGTGTAGACGTGATAGCCGCCGCCCAGGAGGGCCACGAACACCAGGGCGGCGATCAGCCAGGCGGCGGCGCTCGACGGCTCGGGCTTCGGATCGAGCGCGCGCGAGGCGCGCAGCTCGGGTCGCGGCGGCAGCGGCGTGAACGGCGGGGCCGGTGGTTCGGGAGCGGGCTCAGGCTCGGGCGGCGGTGCAGGAGCCGGCTCGGCCTGGGCAGCCCGGCGCAGGCGCACCGTTTCCTCGTCCAGGCGGCGCGACGGATCGAGGGCGCCCGAGGTCAGCATGGCGGGCCAGGCGACGACGGTCGTGCCGACGACGCCGATGTCGGGCTCCTTCACCCGCACGCGCACCGTGGCGATGCCGGCCAAGCGGTCGCAGATCTCCGGGCCGAGATGGAATTCCAAGGCATCGCGGCGGCGCTCGACGCGCCCGGGCATCAGCCAGGTCTCGGTGCGCCGCCAGCCGTCGTCGGCGAGATGCGACTCGGGCCCCTGCTGGCGCTGGATCGACAGCGCGAGACCGTCGGGCGCCGCCTCGAGCTCGCTCACGCGCAGGATGGCGTGTCCCGGCTCGGGCAGGGGCTGGACGGAAGCGCGGACCGGCATGACGAAAGGCTAGGCCGGTACGGCGCGCAGGATCGCGCCCAGCCGGTCGTTCTGCTCCGGCGAGATCTCGCGGCCGCCTTCGTAGCCGACATTGTCCATGGCGAGCTGCAGGAAGGCGCGCATCCAGTCCTTGCAGTAGTCGGCATAGATCGGCTGCGGGTTCTCCAGGAGAAGCGGTATGCCGTTGACCACCGCCGGCCCCTCGAATACGCGCCGCGTCGGCGAATTGGGCGGCAGGCCGGGCCGCTGGTCGAGCGGCAGACGGTCGAAGCCCAGCGCGCTGACATAGCCGTTCAGCGCCGAGGAGGCGGTGCGCACCTGGCGCTCGGCGATCTCCTCCCACTTGGCGTTGGCGGCGTTCTCGAGCTCGCGCACTTCGTGGCTGAGCTGGTCGATCAGCTTGAGGCGATGGGCGCCGACGATCAGCTCGTCGATGAGCCAGCCGAGATGCTGGCGGTCGACGCCGAAATGCGACAGTGCCTTCTCGTCGGCACCGACGCGCCGCATGTTCTCGAGCCAGTAGTCGGCGGCCTCGCGGGCGAAGCGCTCGGCTCGGTCCTCCAGCACGCCCGACGGCGGCGCCGAACGGCCGGGCTCCTCACCGAAGACATCGGCGAAGATCGCGCCGAGATCGACGGCGGCACCGGTCGACTGCGAGACCTGGGCCGACGACTTGCCGTTGCGGCCATTGGCTTCGTCGGAGGCGCGCGCGGTGGAGATGCGGAAGTAGATCTCGCGCAGCGCCGAGTCGGCGATCTGCAGGGCGGCCATCAGCTCGCCGAACAGCTGCTGCTGGATGCAGCTCGCCAGCCCGCGCAGCACGGTGTGCACCAAGTCGCGCTTCTTGGCGCGGGAATCGCCGTCGGCGGCGCTGTGAAAGCCGGCCAGGCGGTCGACCAGGCGATGGATCTGCACTTCCAGCTGGCCGCGCACCTGGGCGCGCTTGATCGCCGGGTCGCAGACCGGGATCAGGCTCTTCACCAGGTAGGAGACGCCGCCGTCATTGGCCTTGAAGGCCTCGTCCCAGGCGCGCGCCGGATCGGCGAAGTGGCGGCGGACCTCGGTGTTGGCGACGAAATGGCCGCGCAGCTCCTGGGCGCGCTCGGCGAAGGTCTCGGCGATGCCCTGCTCGCGGCCGCCGTCATAGTCCATCAGCCGCTCGTCGATGACGGTGGGATTTCTGAGCCAGAAGGTGTTGTCGAACGGCTTGCTGTCCCAGTTGGCCGGCCACTCGCCGCGGAAGTTGTTGACCAGCGAGTTGTTGAGCCGGGCCGACCAGCGCAACTTGCGCGATTCCTCGGTTTCGCCGGCCTTCTGCTCGAACTCGCGGTCCATCTTGGTCAGCACCAGGAACAGCGCGTTCTTCTGCTTGGCGCGGTCGGCCGGCGTGGCGCCGATCGTCTGGTCGATCCAGGCCGACATCATGTCCGAGAGGTCGCGGACCTCCTGGTTGCCGTCGGGGATGCAGAGCAGGATGGCCGAGAGCTCGCGTTCGGCCGAGTAGCGCTGGAACAGATAGGCGACCTTGCCGCGCAGCAACAGCTCGCGCAGCGGGTTGGCGCCTTCGGCCACGCCCTTGGCCTTGGCCACGTCAGCGAGGTTCGCAAGCTTCAATCGCGAGCGCGCGCCGGGGAAGTCGAGAAGGTCGGTATGGTCGAAGAAATCCCACGGCTTCTCGGCGATGGCGACCGAAAGCTCGGCGGTCAGCGCGCAGATCAGCGAACGCGGCAGCTCGGCATCGGGCAGCGCGCGACCGTCGGTATGCTTGGGCCGCACCAGCAAGGCGTCGGCGTCATCGGCACCCAGCCGGTCGAGCGTGAGGACGTCGACGATGCTCTTCTCGCGCGGGGTCAGCGCGTCCATGCCGAGCGACGCCTCGGTGGCGAAGGAGAGCTTCTGCAGGCCGTCGTACAGCGTCAGATAAAGGTCAGTGAACGGCTGGAAGTCGTACCACAGCACCGACCACAGCCGGGCGCGGTCGTGGCCCGACAGGCGCGGCGCGAGATCGATCGCCTCGCGCCAGTAATCGGTGCGCAGCTCGGCGGTGACGCCGGCGAAGAAGGTGTCGAAATACTCGATCAGATCGAGCACGTCGTCGGAATCCAGATCGCGGTAGGGCTGGGCGGCCGCCTTGGCGCGCAGCTCGGCCAGGCGCTTGCGGATGGCGGCGCCATCGGGCCGCTCGAACGCCGCCTTCTGGTGATCGAAGTCGAGCAGGAAGGAGTTGCCCAAGATCTTCACGATGTCGGTCTGCGTCAGCAGCCGCACGCGGACGGGGAATTCCTTGTCGCCGGCGCTGAGGCCAAGGCCGAAGCGCGTGACGAGACCCGTCGATTCGCGATTGCCCGGCGGGTTGATCTCGCGCAGGAAGTCGTAGCTTTTTTCGCCGAAGCGCGCCTGCATCGGCCGGCCGTCGCGGCTGGCCAGGATCGACACGAGATAGGACTTGCCGGCCTGGCTGGGGCCGAACACGCCGACGCACATGCGCCGCCGCGCGGCGCGCGCGAGCTTGCGGCTCTGGTTG
>DATGZZ010000595.1:0-4148 GCA_035296945.1 Reyranella sp. | reverse complement strand
GTCGACGGGGTCACGCTCGACATCGCCGCCGGCGAGTTCTTCTCGCTGCTGGGCCCGTCGGGCTGCGGCAAGACCACCTCGCTGCGCATGATCGCGGGCTTCGAGCTTCCGGATTCGGGCCGAGTCCACGTCGCCGGCCGCGACATCACCGACCTGCCCGTGCACAAGCGCGACATGGGCATGGTGTTCCAGTCCTATGCGCTGTTCCCGCACCGCACCGTGGCCGAGAACGTGGCCTTCGGCCTGCGCATGCGCGAGGTGCCCAAGCCCGACATCGAGCGCCGCGTGAAGGCCGCATTGGCCCAGGTCGCGCTGACCGGCCTGGAGGAGCGCAAGCCCGGCCAGCTCTCGGGTGGCCAGCAGCAGCGTGTGGCGCTCGCCCGCGCGCTCGTCGTCGAGCCGCCGGTGCTGCTGTGCGACGAGCCGCTGGGCGCGCTCGACCGCAAGCTGCGCCAGCAGATGCAGTTCGAGCTCAAGGAGCTGCAGAAGCGGCTGGGCGTCACGCTGGTGTTCGTGACGCATGACCAAGAGGAGGCCCTGGCCATGAGCGACCGCATCGCCGTGATGAACCACGGCAAGGTCGAACAGGTCGGCGCTCCGACCGAGATCTACGAACGGCCGCGCACGCGCTTCGTCGCCGACTTCATCGGCGAGATCAACATATTGGAGGAAACGGGCCGCGCCCGCGCGCTGCGGCCGGAGAAAATCCGCCTAGTGTCGGAGGCGGCGCGCGTCTCGGGCACCGTCGTGACCGCGAATTTCCTGGGCGGCTCGACGCTGTTGCGCATCAGCACTACTGACGGCCGCTCTCTGCTGGTCCGCGAGACCCATGCCGGCGAACGAGCATCGCGTGCGCCAGGCGACGCCGTCGGATTGGCGTGGAATGACGTCGACGCGGTGGCTCTGGAGTCCTAGCTGGGGGCGCGCCACTCCAGTGGCGCGTCTTTGCTGACCCCACGGATGATCGCGCCACTGGAGTGGCGCGCCCCCAGCACGTTATGATCGCGCCATGTCCAGAACCCTCGGTATCGTCACCATCGGTCAGGCGCCGCGCGACGACATCGCGAACCTGTTCGCTGCCCACGCACCCATCGGCACCAAAATCATCCTGCGTGGCGCGCTCGATGGCCTGTCCGACTCCGAGGTCAACAAACTGCAGCCCGAGAACGGCGGCGACACGCTCTACACCCGCCTGCGTGGCGGCCGTGACGTGAAGATCTCCAAGAAGGCCGTCATCGCCCGTTCGCCGGCGGCCCTCGACAAGCTGCGCGGCGATGGTTGCGACGTGCTGGTCTATGCCTGTACCGGCGAGTTTCCGCCGATGCCAGGCGACGAGAACGTCCTGTTCCCCTCGCGCGTCCTCAATGGCCTGGCCACCGGGCTGCTGCCGCGCGGCAGGCTGGGACTGCTGATCCCGCTCGCCGAGCAGGCCGAGAAGCTCGCCTCGAAATGGGCGCGGCCGGGCCTCGAAGTCGTGGCCGAGGCGCTGGCGCCCAGCGCCGGGCAGGGCGAAGCGGCGGCGGCCGCCGAGCGGCTGGCCGCGAAAAGGCCCGATCTCGTGGCCATGGACTGCATGAGCTACACGCCGACCACCAAGGAATGGATCAAAGGCCCGCTCGGCGTGCCGGCGTTGTTGGCGATCACCGCGACGGGCCGCGTGCTGCGGGAGATGCTCGACTGATCACGACCCAGTGCTGCATCGTGGGCGGCGGCCCGGCGGGCATGATGCTGGGCTTCCTGTTGGCGCGCGCCGGCGTGAAGGCTGTCGTCCTCGAGAAGCACCGCGACTTCCTGCGCGATTTCCGCGGCGACACCGTCCATCCCTCGACGCTGAACGTCATGGACGAGCTCGGCCTGCTCGAGGAATTCCTGAAGCTGCCGCACCAGAAGGTATCGCGCCTCACCGGCCAGTTCGGCGAGGAGCGTGTGGTGCTCGCCGACTTCTCCCATCTGCCGGTGCGCGCGCCGTACATCGCCATGATGCCGCAATGGGACTTCCTCGATTTCATCGCCGACCACGGCCGGCGCTATCCCACCTTCACCGCCTTGATGCAGGCCGAGGCCGATGGTCTGGTCGAGGAGGGCAGCCGCGTCGTCGGCGTGCGCGCCACCCTCGAGGGACGGCCGCTGGAAATCCGCGCCGATCTCGTCGTCGGCGCCGACGGCCGCCATTCGACCGTGCGCGAGAGCGCGGGCCTCACGCCCGTCGTGATCGGTGCGCCGATGGACGTGCTGTGGTTTCGGCTCAGCCGACGGTCGAGCGATTCGGCGGAGACCATGGGCCGCTTCGATCGCGGCAGCATCTTCGTGATGCTCGACCGGGGCGACTATTGGCAGTGCGCCTTTGTCATCGCCAAGGGTTCGGCCGAGACGCTGAAGGCTGCCGGCATCGAGACCTTCCGCCAGCGCATCGTGAAGGCGATGCCGTTCGTGGCCGACCGCGTGCGCGAGCTCGCGACCGTCGATGACCTGAAGCTCCTGACCGTTGGCGTCGACCGGCTGGAGAAATGGTGGAAGCCCGGCCTGCTCTGCATCGGCGATGCCGCCCACACCATGTCGCCGCTGGGCGGCGTCGGCATCAACATCGCCGTGCAGGACGCCGTCGCTGCCGCGAACATCCTGGCCGGCCCACTCAAGGAGGGCCGGCTGACGGACAGAGATCTCGCCGCCGTGCAGCAGCGCCGCCGCTGGCCGGTGCGCGCCACCCAGGCGATGCAAGTGTTCCTGCAGAACCGCATGATCGCGCCGACGCTCGCCGGCACGCGGCCCCTGCGTCCGCCATGGCCGGCGCGCCTCTTGAACGCCGTGCCCTTCCTGCGCCGCATCCCCGCCCGCGTACTGGGCATGGGCGTGCAGCCCGAGCACGTGCGGACGAGAGAGGCGTGATGCTGGGGCGCGCCACCCCGGTGGCGCGCCCCCAGCGTTACTTGACGGCCGCTGCCGCCTTGGCCTGGCGGATGGCGAGTGCGAGGGAAGCGCCGAGATCGGCTAAAAGCTTGCCCGATACCTCGTCGGTGAGCTTGCCATCGGCGAAGCGGTTTTGCGCCTGGGCGATCATGACCTCGGGCTTGTTGACCGGTCGGCCGTCGAGGAACACCAGGATCTGGCGCAGCTGGTATTGCGCGCGCGCCGTGCCCAGCGCGCTGCCCGCGGCGCCGAACATGGCGATCGGCTTGGCGGCGAAGGGCTGCGGCGTCATGCGCGACAGCCAGTCGATGGCGTTCTTCAGCACACCCGACGGGCCGTAGTTGTATTCCGGCGAGACCAGGACGATGCCGTCGGCCTCGAGCATGGCCTTTTGCGCGGCCTGCACCGGTGCCGGAAAGCCCTGCGCCTGGACGTCGGCATTGTAGAGCGGCCAATCGATCTCGATCGTCTGCGCCGTCACGCCGGCCGGCAGCCTTTCGACGAAGGCATTGAGCGCCAGGCGGTTGAACGACGCCTTGCGCAGGCTGCCGCAAAAGGCGACGAGTTTGATTGGCTCGGACATTGCTCGGTATCTCCTTGGTTACTAGCGCTTTGTCAGCAGTGAAGCTGGCCGCTACATAGAAGCCGATTGGAGACTTGGCAACGCAATGCCGCTACGCGACATCACCCTGGATGACATCGAATCCCTGGCCGTCGGCGCCTGGGTGCTGGGCACGGGCGGCGGCGGCAGCCCCTATCTCGGGCTTCTGAATATGCGCGCCCTCTACAAGGAGGGGCGCCGCGTGCAGCTCATGTCGTCGGACGAGCTCGCCGACGACGACTGGATCGCCGCCGTGTCGAACATGGGGGCACCGCTGGTCGGCCAGGAGCGGCTGACCGACAGCCGCACCATCGCCCGCGCCGTGGCCCTGATGGAGGAGCACACCGGCTATATGTTCCGCGGGATCATGTCGCTCGAGATCGGTGGCGGCAATTCCATCCAGCCGCTGATGGCGGCGGCGCACCTCAAGCGTCCCGTGATCGATTCCGACATGATGGGCCGCGCCTATCCTGAAGCGCAGATGACCTCCGTCGCGGTCGGCGACCTGAAACCCTGTCCGCTCACCTCCGTCGACGTGCGTGGCCTGGAATCGGTCGTTGGAAGCGTGCCGACCTGGAAGTGGATGGAGCGCGTCAGCCGCAAGATCTGCGTCGAATATGGCTCGATCGCTTCGACCTGC
>DATGZZ010000594.1:0-4917 GCA_035296945.1 Reyranella sp. | reverse complement strand
AGGATGGTCGAGGTGTAGGCGCCGGTACCGAAGAACACGACATGCCCGAACGAGGTCTGGCCAGCGAAGCCGCCGGCGATGTTCCACGACTGGCCGATGAAGGCCACGAAGAACACCATCATGCCGATGTTGATCAGGTAGTTGGGCGCCAGCAGCGGATAGATCACTGCGGCGGCAAGGCCCAGCGCACAGAGGAGCGCCTGCCTGCTCACGCCTTGCTCCCGAACAGGCCGGTCGGCTTCAGCAGCAGGATCAGGATGAAGATCAGTGAGATGCCGATCTGGCCGAGCTGCTCGCCCAGCAGCAGCCCGCCCAGCGCCTCGGTGATGCCGATGATGAAACCCCCGACCGCCGCGCCGATGAAGCTGCCCATGCCGCCCAGCACGACGATGGTGAAGGCGACCAGCACGAAGGCATGACCCGAGGAGGGCGTGACGTAGTAGCTCGGCATCAGCAGGCAGGCCGCCGCACCCAGGCAGGCGATGCCGATGCCGTAGGAGATGGCGAAGATGTTGTCGACGTCGATGCCGACCAGCCGCGCGCCCTGGCGCTCCTTGGCGACGGCGCGGATCGCCTTGCCGGTGTCGCTCTTGGCCATGTAGAGGCCGAGGACGGCGCAGATCAACAGCGAAGCGCCGAAGGAGATGAGCTTGGGCAAGGGCAGGAAGGCGGCGCCCACTTCGACGAATGAGCCGGCATAGGGCACGTCGATCGTCTGGGTGTCGCCGCCGAAGAACAGCAGGGCGGCGTTGTCGATCACGATCGACAGGCCAAGCGTGATCAACAGAATGTTCTCGTCGCGGCCATGGCTGAAGCGGCCGATCACCAGCCGGTAGAGGACGAAGCCGAAGACGAAGGCGCCGGCGGTCACGACGGGCAGGGCGACGTAGGGATCGACGCCGACCAGCCGCCACAGCCAGAACACAGCGTACATGGCCAGCATCAGCAGGCTGCCATGGGCGAAGTTGATGATGTGCAGGACGCCGTAGATCAGGGTGAGACCCACGGCGACCAGGACATAGATGCCGCCGGCGAGCAGTCCGTTGAGGATGCCGGCGAAGATGATCTGCGGGTCGAGCACGCCCCTTGAGTGTCCTTGGCTGTCAGAGCTTCGGCTTGGGGAACACCGCCTTGGCCGAGGCGAACTCCGCGGGTGCGATCACCTCGATGTCGCCCTTGAGCGACTGCATGACCGCGGGCCTGGCGCCCTGGTTCTGGCCGTTGACGAACTTTGTCGGCCCGTAGGGCATCAGCTCGGCCTTGAAGGTCGAGCTCGCCAGCGCGTCGGTGAGCTTGGCCTTGTCGGCCGAACCGGCGCGCTCCAGGGAATCGGCCAGCAGCATGGCCGCGGAGTAGCCGAGATAGACCTCGAAGGTGAACAGCGCGCCACCCGCCTCGACGCGCTTCTTCAGCGCCTGGGCCTGCTCGCTCTTGGGATTGAACCAGTGGTTCACGTCCATCATGTACTGCGAGACGTCGGGCATCTCCTTGACGAACTTGTAGTTGAAGCCGCCGCCCAGGATCGAATAGAAGCCCGCGACATTCACCTTCTGCTGGTAGAGCGTGCGCGCCAGCAGCATGTATTCGTTGCCGTAGTTCGACATCATGACGACGTCGGGCGCAATCGAGCGGATGCGGAGCGCAATGTTGTCGAAGTTGCGCGTCGGGTTATCGTGCGCGATCACTTCCTTGGCCTCGATGCCGATCGACGGCAGCTTGCTCGCCAGCAGCTTGGCCGTGCCGGTGCCGAACTCGCCGGACTCGTGGACGATCACTGCGGTCTTGGCGACGTTGTTCGCGGCCTTGTTGAGCGCACCCAGCGAGGCAATGCCGTCGTCGACGCAGACGCCGAAGCCCGGCATCAGGCGGAAGGTGTTCTTCAGCCCGCGATTGACGATCACGTCCGAGGCGGCGACATCGACCAGGAAGGGCGTGTTGTACTTCGCGGCCGCCTGGGTGGCGGCGATGGTGACCGGGCTCTGGAAGCAGCCGATATAGGCCGCGACACCCTGCTCGTTCATCTTCTCGACCTCGGCGACGCCGACCTCGACCTTGGACTGGCTGTCGCCCAGCAGCGCCTCGAGCTTGGCGCCGCCCATCGACTTGATGCCGCCCGCCTTGTTGATGTCCTCGATTGCCATCGTGCCGCCGAGCCGTCCCTGCTGGCCGTTGTAGGCGACGAAGCCCGTTACCGGATGAATCAGGCCGACCTTCACGGCAGCGGGCTGCGCGCCGAGGACGGCGGGGAAGCCGAGGCTGCCGGCCAATGCCGTCGTGCCGGCGACGAAGCCGCGCCGCGAAACGGAATTGTTGATCTGCTTTTTCATGGTGAAGCCCCTTCTTCTGTCCCCGAGCGCGCGACGCTACGATAGCGCTCCTCGACGGACAACCGCCAACCGCGGAACACCGATGCCCAAGATCCTGTCACCCGACCAGGTCGAGCAGTTTCGACACGACGGCTTTGCATTTCCCGTGCCGGTGCTCAACGCCGGCGAGGTGCGCGAGCTGCGCGCCGATCTCGAATACTGGGAGAAGCAGCAGGGCCATCCGCTCGACTACCCGGAGAAGAGCAAGTCTTACCTGCTGTATCGCTGGGCGGACACCCTGGTTCATCATCCCAAGGTGCTCGACGCGGTCGAGGATGTGATCGGGCCCGACATCCTCGTCTATCACTCGACGATGTGGATCAAGGAGGCGCACACGCCGGCCTATGTGCGCTGGCACCAGGACGGCGCCTACTTCTTCCTCGATCCGCTGGAGCATGTGACGGCCTGGGTGGCGCTCTCCGAGGCGTCGGAGCGAGCGGGCTGCATGCGCGTCATCCCGGGCACGCATCGCCTGCCCCTGGTCGAGCACGACGACAAGCCGGGTCCGCACAACATGATCAACCGCGGCCAGGGCATCAGCGAACGCTTCGACGGCGAGACGGGCGTGTCGATGCCGCTCAAGGCCGGCGAGCTCTCGCTGCATCACACCGCGTTGGTCCATTGCTCGCCGGGCAACGACAACGACGACCGCCGCATGGGTCTGGGCATCAGCTTCATTCCCGCCCATGTGCGGCCGCTCGGGTCGGTCAAGCCGTCGGCGCTGCTGGTGCGCGGCGAGGATCGTTACGGGCACTTCCTGAAGGAAACGCGGCTCGGCACGCCGATGTCGCCCGAGGCCCAGGCCGCGCACGCCGAGGCCGTGCGCCTGTTCCGCCTGCGCCAGGATCAGGGGTTCACGAAGGCGGCGGAGTAGCTTTTTTTTTCATGCTCCTCTCCCCCGCTGGGGGGAGAGGCTGGGTGAGGGGGCTTCGACAGCTCATGCAACCCCCTCACCTAACCTCTCCCCCTAGCGGGGGAGAGGAACATGAAAAGAGAAGAGCATGAGCGGACCTGGAAGTCCGCGCTCCGCTCAGCCCATCATCGTGTCCATGTAGTGCCGGGCGATCTCGCCGGGCGTCGCCTGCCAGACGTTGCCGAAGCGCTCGATGCGGCGCAGGGCCTCGTCGAGATACTTTATGCGATGCGGCACGCCCATCAGCCAGGGATGGACGGAGAGGTTGAACACCTGGCCGCCTTCCTGATGCAGCGTTTCGAAGGCCTCGCCGACCAGGTCGGGATAGCGCGGGGTGGGAATGCGCCGCAGCAGGAGCTGCTGCACGTCGTCCCATTCGGGCTGGTTGGGCATCGCCACGAACGGCTTGCCGACCTTCATCGGATAGGGCTGATCGTCGTTCGGCCAATCGAGGACGTAGTCGAGGCCCGCGTCCGCCAAAAGCTTCGGCGTGCGCTGGCTTTCGCCGTAGTCCTGGCCCAGCCAGCCCTTGGGCCGCACGCCGGCCGCCTTCTCGATGGCCGCCAGCGACTCGGCGATCTCGGCCTTCTCCTCGGCCTCGCTCATCTTCGACGTGATCATGCGGTTGGCCGAATGGCCGTGGGCGATGAACTCGTATTTGCGCTTCTTGAACTGCTCGATGAGGTAGGGATAACGCTCGGCCGCGAGCGCGTTCACCGCCACGCCCGCGCGCACCTGGTAGCGGTCGAGCACGTCGAGCACGCGGAAGATGCCGGCACGGTTGCCGTATTCGCGCTGCGTCCAGGTGCGGTAGTCGGGCACGAAGCTGCCGAACTCGCCGACAAGGCGCGGATCGCGATAGCTCTTCTCGTCGGGCAGCAGCTCCCAGTATTCGAGATGCAGCAGCACGCACCAGCCGACGCGCGCATTGCGCGGCCAGGCGAGCTTGCGCCGTTGCGGGAAGGGCACATAGTCGTACCAGGGATTGTCCATGCCGGGCTTGAGCGGCGGCGGGTTCTTGGGAACGGACGCGGTCATGTCACGCTTCCTTCCCGAGATGCTGCTGGAAGGGTTTCAGCCCGTTATCGAGGTACCAGTCGAGGATTTCTTCGGCGGTGCAGACCCAGGCATCCTTGTGCTTGCGGATGTAGCCCAGCGCCCGGTCGAGATGCTTTAGCCGGTGCGGCGCGCCCATCATGTAGGGATGGAGCGCAATGCACATGACGCGGCCGTTCTCGCCGCCCTCGCGATAGACCGTGTCGAAGTGGTCGACGATCATCTGGGCGAATTCCTCGGCCTCGACCGGCTGGCGGTAGATCAGCGCGTCGTTGAGATCCATCGTGTAGGGCACGTGCATCAAGGTTCCATGCCTGGTGGCGAGCGGCGTCGGCTGGTCGTCGTGATAGAAGTCGCAGATGTAGTCCAGGCCTGCCTGCTTCACGAGGTCGGGCGTGGCGAGCGTGTTGGAAATGGCGGGCGAGAACCAGCCGCGCAGCTTGCGGCCGGTGAGCCTGAGGTGCGTGGCCTTGCTGTGCTCGATGACCTCGCGTTCCTCCTGCTCGCTGTAGCCCCAGTGGTAGCGCGTGTTGAAGTAACCGTGGCTCATGTACTCCCAGCGCCGTGCCTCCATGGCCTCCA
>DATGZZ010000593.1:0-6521 GCA_035296945.1 Reyranella sp. | reverse complement strand
AGAGCGCCAGCGACCACGCACCAGCGTGGATCGAGCTCAAGTCCGGACCGCGGGCGTCCCGCCCGCCTCATGATTCATGAGCGGGCGAGACGCCCGCGGTCCGAATATGAGTCACTCGTCGTCGGGCACCGGCCGTTCTTCGCCGAACACGCTCCGCCCGCCATACGCCGGCGACATCCGGCGTTCCTTGGCGATCAGCTCCTCGACGCCGGGGCCGCGGGCGCGGCGTTCGAGGCGGCGCGCCTGCTCGTCGAGGCGCTGGATGGCGCCGAGCGCCTCGTCGCGGCCAAGCTTGGCCTGCTGCACCGCCGACTTCAGCACACCGATCGTCTCGTCGTAAACGCGGATGGGCACGGGAAACGGATGGCGGTCCTTGCCGCCATGGGCCAACGAGAAACGCGCCGGGTCGGCGAAGCGATAAGGCGCGCCGTGGATCACCTCGGACACCATCGCCAGCGCCTGCACCGTGCGCGCGCCGACGCCCGGCACCAGCAGCAGCTCGGCGAAGTCGCTCGGGCCGCGGTCGGCCGCGGCGGCGAGATTGCCGTGCAGACGCCGCAGGTTCACGTCTGCGGGGCGGACGTCGTGATGGCCCGGCATCTCGAGATGCGGCAGCGCGAGCTGTTGCTGCGGCGGCGGGACCGACCTCGGCGTACGCTCGCCGAGCTTCGCCAGCTCGCCCGTTATGCCGTCCGGCCCCAGCGACTGCAGAAGGTCGAGCTGACCGTGACGCGACGCCTCGGCGCGATGGTCGGTCAGGTTGACGATCTCGCCCTCTCCCCTGCCCTCGATCGCGGCGTGCGGCCGGTCGACGAAGCTGGTGAGGCCTTCCGACAGCCAGTGATAGCGCCGCGCCTGGCGGTTCTCGCCGTTCATGCCCTGCTGCACGACCGCCCATTTGCCGTCGTCGGCGACGATGAAGCCGTGCAGGTAGAGATCGTAGCCATCCTGCACCGCGGCGCTGTCGACCTTGGCGACCAGCCGGCTCGACCGGGCCAGCGCCGCGCCATCGAGGCCGACACGGTCGCCGATGGCCACAAGCTCCTGCGGGGTCAGCCGTGAATGCCTGCCGCGACCGCCGCAGACATGCAGGCCAAGCTCGCCGCCGAGCGGCTGCAGGCCGCGCTTCAGCGCACCCAGCACGCTGGTGGTGATGCCGGAGGAATGCCAATCCATGCCCATCACCGCGCCGAACGACTGGAACCAGAAGGGATGGGCGAGGCGACGCAGGAGCTCGTCGCGGCCATAGTGATGGATGATCGCCTGGCTGATCACGGCGCCCAGCCGCGTCATGCGCTGGGCAAGCCAAGGCGGCACCCTGCCCGTATGCAACGGCAAGTTGGCGCTACCGGTTCTTTGGGCCATGGCTTGCTATCGCCCGCCTTTGAGGCAGCACTATGGATGCAGACGGATGTCGCTGATCACAGGCAGATGGTCCGATATCTTGCGTGCCTCGGGATCGGTATGGCTGGCCACCAGTGCCGTGCGCGGCCACAGATACACGCGGTCGAGGTGGAACAATGGGCACATCGACGGGAAGGTGCGGTGGTTCGTGTAGCCCGGCAGTACCCTTCCCAGGCTGCGGCGGACCGAGCCCGCCCATAGCCAGTCGTTGAAGTCGCCCAACGCCACCGTGGTCGTGCGCAAGTTGTCGAGCATCTTCAGCAGCGCCACGGCCTGGCTGTGGCGCTCGCGGAAGCTCAGCCCGAGATGCGTGGCGATCACGCGCAGCGGCCCGGCCGGCGTCTGGATGTCGCTGCAGATGGCCCGCCGCGGCTCGCGCTCGGGGAACGACAGGTCGTGGATCTCGGTGTTGGTCATCGGCCAGCGGCTGATCAGCGCCTGGCCGTACTCGCCGTCGGCCGTCGTCACGGTCTTGGCGCCGATGCCGTGGTTGCCGAGCGATTCCTGCAGGACCTTGAACGGATCGTCGACATGCGCCTCGCGGGCGCGGCGCGAATCGATCTCCTGCAGGGCGACGATGTCGGGATGATGCCGCTGCACCAGGGCGACGACGCGCTCGAGGTCGAAGCGCGGGTTGCGGCCGACGGCGCCATGGATGTTCCAGGTCATGACGCGGATCGTCTGGCCGGCCGGCGCGCTCATGCGCGGCCTCCCCGGCGCGACAGAAAGGCCTGCGCCGCAATAGCCAGCCCGATCAGTGCGGCGACGCACAGGACCAGGATCACGATATCCCCGGTGCTTGGTTCGGCGAGGATCCTGATGATGCGGTCGCCCATGACCGAGAGCAGCACCAGGCCGGGCAGCATGCCGATCAGCGTGCCGACCAGGAAGTCGACGAAGCGGATGCCGCTCGCCCCGGCCGCGAGGTTCACCACGGTGAACGGCGCGATCGGCAGCAGGCGGAAGGTCACGACCGCCAGCAGGCCGCGCTTGCGCACGCCCTCGAGGCCATGCCGCCAGCGCTCGCTCAGCATGCGATAGAGCGCCTCACGACCGAGGCGGCTACCGATCAGGAACATGACAAGACCGCTGCTCACCGTGCCGGCGCCGCCATAGAGGATGCCAAGCCACGGCCCGAACACCGCAGCGGTCGTCAGGATCAGGATGTTGAGCGGGAAGACGATGGCGCCCGCGAGCACGAATACCAGGATGACGACGGCGATCGCCCAGGGCTCGCCACGCACGGCCTTCAGGACCGCCCGCACGTTGTCGGCCGTCACCAGCGCCGAGAGCGGCGTGTAGCGCCACGCCAGGGCGATGCCGAGCAGGACCAGGACGCAGCCGAGCACGATCAGCAGCGGCCGCAGGCGCGCCAGCATATGGCGCGCGAACCGCGCCGGCCGGATCGGCCGCGGCGGATCGGCAATGCGCTCGATGACGTCGGACAGGCCGCTTTCATCGGGCTCGCCGTCGTCGATCGGGCGCAGGCTGTGCCCGTTGGCGCTGAGCTCGCTCGCGGCCCGCAGCAGGGAGCCGTGCCGCGCCAGGAACGCCGCGACCTCGTCGGCCGTCACGCCGCAATGCTCGCCCAGCAGGCGGTTGCGGATCTCCAGGATAGCCGCGCGCTCGCGATCGGTATGCGCCTCGACGGCAAGGTCGCATTCGGTGTCGGCGCCCATCGAGCGGTTGTTCATGTTGGCCGAGCCGACGCGCAGGAAGCGGTCATCGACCGTCATGACCTTGGAATGGATCATGGTGTCGGTCGCCTGACCGCCCTGCTCGACGGCAGGATAGAGCAGTCGCACGCGATCGCCGCCTGCCGCGTGGATGCGCCGCCAGAAGCGGATGCGGCCGTTGCGCATGGTATGCCGCTCGACGAAGGAATCGTGCGTGCGCGGGGCCACGATCACCACTTCGAGCTCTGGGCAGCGGCGCAGGCGGTCGGCCAGACGATCGGCGATCAGCGGCGAGCTCAGGAACTGGTTCTCGATGTAGATCTCGCGTTCGGCCAGGGCGATGGAATCGACGAACAGCGTTTCGGCCTCGCGGATCGCCTCCTCGCCGTCGTAGCGTGGCTGGGTGCGGGCGATGCCGACATCGACATCGGTAAAGTCCGCGCGCACCGTCTCGGGCCAGGGATCGCCGTGCGGCTCGATCCGCGGCACGCCGCCGTTGGCCCGACACCAGCGCTCGCGCGCCAACTGCGCCAGCGCCTGGGCCGCCGCACCGTCGACCATCATCTGGACGTCGTGGAAAGGCCGGTAGGGATGGCCCGAAGGATCGACGCGCTGGCGGTTCTCCGCCGAATGGGCGGTGGTGTCCCAGCGCCGGATCGTGAGGTCGAGGCCGCCGGAGAAAGCCACCGCATCGTCGACCACGACGATCTTCTGGTGCTGCGAGCTGCCGAAGGGAACCGAGTTGTCGATGCAGAGCGTCACGCGTTCCGGCGTCCGCCAGCCCAGCGACAAGCGTGGCAGGAGCTCGCGTTCGCCGGCATAGAGCAGCGAATAGTCCCACAGCAGGAGATGGACGTGCAGGCCGGGACGCGTCCGCACCAGATCGCTCAGGAAGTCGGCGAAATTGCTGGGCAGGCCGTCGGCCGGACGGCCGTCGGCGCCGACGAGCTCAGTGCGGCTGTCGATGTCCCAGCCGACGACGATGATGCTGCGCTCGGCCTTGAGGCAGGCACCGCGCACCGCCTCGAAGAAGGCGGCGGCGTCGATCAGGACGGCGGCCCTGGCGGCCCGCTCGATCCGCCAGACGTTGTGGGTCGGCCGCAGGAAATTCATCGCCCCTCAACGTGCGGGCAGGCAAATGGTTGTGCAATGCATTTGACGGCCCCGCGCCAGCCGGGAGAAGCTATAGTACGGCGCGCTGAGGAATCGTGAAGGGAGATGGGAAAATGGCTTACAAGATCCTGCTGCTGGGGGCGTCCTACGGCTCGCTGCTGGCCTCGAAAATGCTGTTTGGCGGCCATTCCATCCATCTCATCTGCCTGCCCGCCGAGGCCGACCTGATCAACCAGGAGGGCTTCAAGGTCCGCCTGCCGATCCGCGGCCGCAAGGACCCGGTGCTGCTCGACTCCAAAAAGCTGCCCGGCAAGGTGACCGCGGGCGGTGTGGCGGGCGCCAATCCGGCCGACTACGACCTGATTGGGCTCGCCATGCAGGAGCCGCAATACCGCGTCGACGGCGTGCGCCAGCTCCTGGCTGCGGTCGGCAAGTCGAAGGTGCCGTGCATGTCGATCATGAACATGCCGCCGCTGGCCTACCTGCGGCGCATTCCCGGCCTCGACTGCGACAAGCTCAAGCCCGCCTACACCGATGCCTCGGTATGGGACAGCTTCGACCCCGAGCGCATCACGCTGAACAGCCCCGATCCGCAGGCGATCCGGCCGCCCGACGAGAAGATCAACTTCCTGCAGGTCACCTTGCCGACCAACTTCAAGGTCGCACGCTTCAAGGACGACAAGCTGACAGCCATCCTGGGCCAGCTCGAGAAGGACGTCGAGGCGGCGCGCTTCGACACACCCGAGGGCAAGATCGAATTGCCGGTCAAGCTCAAGGTCTACGATTCGGTGTTCGTACCGCTCGCCAAGTGGGCGATGCTGCTGGCCGGCAACTATCGCTGCGTCACCGAGGACGGCATGCGCACCGCGCAGGAGGCCGTGCACACCGACATCGAGACCTCGCGCTCGGTCTACAATTTCGTGATCGATCTCTGCGTCAAGCTCGGCGCCAACCCGGCCGACCTCGTGCCGTTCGAGAAGTATGCCGCCGCCGCCCAGAGCCTGGTGCGGCCCGCATCGGCGGCGCGTGCGCTCAGCAATGGCGTGCCCTTCATCGAACGCGCCGACAAGCTGGTGCAGCTCATCGCCCGCGAGAAGGGGCTGAGCCATCCCGAGATCGACCGCGGCGTGGCGCTGGTCGACCGGCGCCTGGAGGCCAACCGCAAGAAGGCGGCGGCGGCCTGAGAAGGATCAGCCGTTGCTCAGCAGATTGCACCGGAAGGCCGAGGCGCTGGACTCGGCGTGCCTGCGTGCGCTCGGCCATCCGCACGACCACGCGGTCCGCCAGGAGCTTTTGAGCGCGCTCGAATGGGATGCTTCGTATCATCCCGAGCATGCGCGGCCGCAGATCCGCAATCTGTTCAGGGAAGTGTACGATCACTCCGCCAACCTGTCGCAGCACATCCGGTCGGACGCGAGCCATCTCGCCTCCGACAGCATCGCGAGCTTGCGTAAAAGCCTCGGGTCGCTGACGCACGTGTTGGCGACGCGGCACAAGGAGCCGCCGAAGGGCTGAAGGCTCAACGGCTGCAGGTGCCCGCGTAGTAGACTGCCGCGTCGCACGCCTTGCCGCCCGGCAGCGAGCAGACGCCCGTCTCGCCGGCCGCGCTCTCCGTCACCACCGTGTAGCGGCCGCCGGTGATGGCGCAATAGCGGCCGGCTGGCGTGACATAGCCCGTCACGCGCAGGCCGTTCTTCGGACACTCGCCGCGCAACAGCGCCCATTCCTCGCACTGGTAGTTGTCGGTGAAGATGCAGACGCCGTACTGGCCACCATCGGGCCGGCGTTCGATCTTGAGCGTGCCGCCCTGCTTCACGCAGTTCTGCGATGCCGGATTGGCGAGCTGAGTCTGCGCCCAAGCCGCCGCCGACGCCAGGCAAGTGAGCAAGCTGACACAGATCGCGACAGCGTTTTCACGCATCTGCATCACCTGAGCTCCAACGGATAGATCACCTTCCAGTCGCTCTTCATGTCGACCACCGTCCATTTACGCCGTACCGCCTCGTCCCAGGCCTTGTCCAGGCGGCCGATCGGCGAGGAGCGGTCGTAGGCATATTCGCGCACCGCATCCGTATGATGCACCAGGCCCATGTAACGCAATCCATCGCCCGCCGCGGTCCATTCCAGCATCTGCTGGTCGCCGTCGGAGTTGCCGAAGGCGAGATAGGGACGCCGTCCGATGAAGCGGTGGATGCCCTCCGCCTTGCCGGCGAAATCATCGACGAATTCCACCTTGGCCTCCTTCGTCAACACTGGCCGATCGGCCGCCTGCATCACGTATCTCGTGACGCCCGAGGAGCCGACGACCTGCTCCGGCGGGATGCCGTA
>DATGZZ010000592.1:0-3563 GCA_035296945.1 Reyranella sp. | reverse complement strand
GGCGGCGCCCGCCGCGCCGGCGGCGCCCATTCGCCGTCCGCTGGGCGCTCCCGGCGCCGGCCAGTCGACCGAAGCCGCGCTGCGCCGGCCGCCGATGCGGCCCGCCATCGTCAACAAGCGCCTGCCGCAACCGCCGGGCGCGCGTCGCGAGGTGCCCAAGCGCCGTTCCGACAAGGTCGACGTCGGCCGCGCGGTCGAGGGCGAGAACGATTTCCGCAGCCGGTCGGCGGCGCAGATGCGCCGCCGCCTGGAGCGCGACCGCCGCCGCGAGCACGCCAGCGAGCCGCAGCAGAAGGTCTATCGCGAGGTCACGATTCCCGAGACCATCACGGTCCAGGAGCTGGCCCAGCGCATGTCCGAGCGCAGCGCCGACGTCGTCAAGACGCTGATGCGCATGGGCGTGATGGCGACCATCAACCAGGCGATCGATCCCGACACCGCCGAGCTGGTCGTGACCGAAATGGGCCATCGGCCCAAGCGCGTCGCCGAGGGCGATGTCGAGACCGGTCTCGCCGAAGCCGCCGACGCGCCCGAGTCGCTGCTGCCGCGGCCGCCCGTGGTCACCATCATGGGCCACGTCGACCACGGCAAGACCTCGCTGCTCGATGCGCTGCGCGCCACCGACGTGGCCGCGCACGAGGCGGGTGGCATCACCCAGCATATCGGCGCCTACCAGGTGACCCTGCCGTCGAAGCAGAAGATCACCTTCCTCGATACGCCGGGCCATGAGGCCTTCACCGCCATGCGGGCGCGCGGCGCCAAGGTGACGGACATCGTCGTTCTGGTGGTGGCGGCCGACGACGGTGTCATGCCGCAGACCAAGGAGGCAATCGCCCATTCCAAGGCGGCGGGCGTGCCGATGATCATCGCCATCAACAAGATGGACAAGGCCGGCGCCGATCCCAGCCGGGTGCGCACCGAGCTGCTGCAGGACGAGATCCAGGTCGAGCAGCTGGGCGGCGACGTCCAGTCGATCGAGGTCTCGGCTACCAAGAAGCTGAACCTCGACAAGCTCGAGGAAGCGATCCTGCTGCAGTCCGAGGTGCTCGAGCTCAAGGCCAATCCCGACCGTCCGGCCGACGGCGTCGTGATCGAAGCCCAGCTCGATCCGGGCCGCGGTTCGGTGGCGACCGTGCTGGTGCAGCGCGGCACGCTGCGCGTCGGCGACGTGCTGGTGGCCGGCGCCGTATGGGGCCGTGTCCGCCGCCTGGTCGACGATCGCGGCAACGCGGTCGAGAGCGCGGGTCCGGCCTTCCCGGTCGAGATCCTCGGCCTCGACGGCACGCCGCAGGCGGGCGATGAGTTCCATGTCATGGAGAGCGAGGCGCGTGCGCGCGAGGTCGCCGACTTCCGTGCCCGCCGCGACCGCCAGGCCCAGCTTGCCCGCGCGGCGGGCGGCCGCGGCACCCTCGAGGAGATGATCAAGGGCATCCGCGAGGGCACGGCCAAGGAACTGCCGGTGCTGATCAAGGCCGACGTGCAGGGCTCGGCGGAAGCGCTGGCCGGCGCGCTGGCGCGGCTTTCCACCGAGAAGGTGGCGACCCGCGTGATCTACTCGGGCGTGGGCGGCATCAGCGAGGCCGACATCACGCTCGCCAAGGCGTCGGGCGCGCTGATCATCGGCTTCAACGTCCGCGCCAACCCGCAGGCGCGCGAGATCGCCAAGCGCGACAAGATCGACATCCGCTACTACTCGATCATCTACAAGGTGACCGAGGACATCCAGCAGCTGATGGTCGGCCTGCTCGATCCGACCTACAAGGAAACCTTCCTCGGCAATGCGCAGATCCGCGAGGTCTTCCGCATCACCAAGGTCGGCAACGTGGCCGGCTGCATGGTCACCGAAGGCAACGTCAAGCGCGGCGCCAAGGTCCGTCTGCTGCGCGATAACGTGGTGATCCACGAGGGCACGCTGAAGACGCTGAAGCGCCACAAGGACGAAGTCCGCGAAGTGCAGCACGGCTTCGAGTGCGGCATGGCGTTCGAGAACTACGACGACATCAAGGTCGGCGACGTGATCGAATGCTTCGACGTCGAGCAGGTCCAGGCGACGCTGTAGGCTGGGGGCGCGCCACTCCAGTGGCGCGTCATCTCGACGTTGCAAACATGAAGATCGCGCCACTGGAGTGGCGCGCCCCAGCGAAGGAAGTCGCTCCATGTCCCGTCGTCGCCCGTCCGAGCGCGACAAGAAGGGGCCCAGCCAGCGCCAGCTCAGGGTCGGCGAGGAGCTGCGCCATCTGCTGGCCGAGCTTCTGGAGCGCGGCGAGATGCGCGATCCCGAGCTGCGCGACGCCTCGATCACCGTCACCGCGGTCGATGTCAGCCCCGACCTGCGCAACGCCACCGCCTTCGTGATGCCGCTGGGCGGTCAGGACGAGCCGCGCCTGCTCGCCGCCATGCGCCGCGCCGCCCCGTGGTTTCGCGCCCGCGTCGGCGAGAAGGCGCAGCTGCGCTACGCGCCGGAGATCCGCTTCGAGGTCGACCGCACCTTCGACGAGGCCGACCGCATCGGCCAGCTGCTGCGTCGGCCCGACGTGGCGCGCGACATCAAGGACGATTGAGGTAGTACTCGTCGCGCGGAAAGAAGTCGGTGTTGGGCGCACGCGCCAGCACGGTCTTGCCGTCGTTCAGCACCTCGATCTTCTTGTCCTCGAACCATTTCAGCAACTTGCCACGATCGATGCGCGCTGACGTCAGGTGGATGTCGATCTCCGGCCGCGCCAGCAGCGCGAGTATCTTGTCCCGATCGTAGGGAATCGGCTGATCGCTGCCCAGCAGCGCCGGATGGACGATGGTCACGTAGGGGAAGACCGAACGGAAGGTCTCGATGGTGCGTTCGGTCGGCGCCCACTGCACGTAGATGCCGCCCGGAGCCAGCTTCGACTGGACCTGGCGGAAGAACTGCTGCGAGTTCAGCAACCCCGACAGGCCGGTCTTGGGCAGGATCGCATCGGCTTCGATCACGTCATACTTCGTGGGATCGAGCGCCAGAGAATGCCGGCCGTCGGCGATCACGACCTCGAACTTGGGATTGCCGAGGAGGCCGTCGACACCCGACTTGCCCTTGTCATCGAGATAGCGGCGCAGCGTGCCGATGACCGGCGCCACGATCTCGATCACGCGCACGCGGTCGGTGCCGGGATGCAGGCCGGCGGCGTAGGGCGTGCCACCCGTGCCGGAGCCGATCACCAGCACGCGCCTGGGCGCCGGATGGGTGAGGGGCCCGATCGCGCCCAGGAAGACGTGGACGGTGTCGAACGGCAGGCGGCTCTGCGAATGGCCCTGGATATAGAGCTTGCCGTCCTGCTCGTTGGCCATCTTCAGGACGCTCAAGCCCGTCTTGTCCTCGGCGATGATCGCCTTCTCGGTCGTGAGGCCGTGCAAGCGCCGCCAGAAATCGTGATCGGGCGGAAAGAACACCAGTCCCAGGATCAACAGCAGCGCCGGTGGGTAGACCCAACGTGCCCCCGGCGACACCACGATCTGCAGGCCGGCGAATCCGAGCCCGATCGCGACCAGCAGCATCAGCGTGCCCGCGGTGCCTAGCAGATCGAGAAGCAGCA
>DATGZZ010000591.1:0-2499 GCA_035296945.1 Reyranella sp. | reverse complement strand
AGTCTTCGCTTGCCGGCGCGGTGCGTCCTGATCAGCCTCCCAGCAACGTCGGCGCCGCCTTCACTTCCTTGCGCTCGACCTTCTTCACGATCTCCGTGAGCTTGGCGTGGGTCGGCGCGGGCACGCCGATGTAGTTGCCGCGGTCGGCGATGTAGCCGTTCATGAACTCGATCTCGGTGCGGCGGCCCTTGCGGATGTCCTGGGCCATCGACGGGCGCTGGATGTCGGCGCGCGGGTTGGGGTTGGTGTTGGAGCCCGGCCGCATGATCGTCTCGATCTCGTCGAGCGCCGTCTTGTCGCCTTCCGACGCCTTGGCCAGCGTCTCGGGCTCCATCTTGCCGATCTTCTCGATGTGATAGCCCAGCGCCTGGCCGACGCGGACGGCCTCGCCGCCGAGCTTGATGGCGAACCGGCGGATGGTGTCGTTGCGGTCGCAGTCCGAGCCGGTGAGTCCGGTGGCGGCCGACACGCCGTTCTTCATGCCGTTCTGGCAGAGCTTGGACCAGCGCTCGCCCCACAGGTTGGTCGTGGTCTTGGCGCTGTCGATGCGGCCCACCATGTCGCGCAGCTCCTCGACGCGCTTGGTGAGGCGGCCATGGACCTCGCCGACGCGGAACACCGTGTGCTTGTCGCCGCCCTTGGCCACGGTGCGGCGGATGCGGGCGGGCTCGAACATGTCGACCGAGATCAGCGAGGCCACCATGCCCACCGTCTTGCCCCAGCCGACCACGCCCGCGATGCGCTCCTCGTTCAGGCAGTTCTGCAGCGACACGACGAAGCCGTCAGGCGCCAGGTACTGCTTGATCAGCGCCGTCGCCCATTCGGTGTCGTAGGACTTCATGGAGACGAAGGCGATGTCGATCGGCTTCTGGCGCGACAGCGCCTCCATCTCGGTGAGATGCATGGTCTTGGCGTTCTTGACCGTGATCTTCTCCTCCGGCGTGACGCCGTCGAGTTCCAGCCCGTTCCTGCGGATGGTCTCGATGTTCTCCGGCCAGAAGTCGATCAGGGTGACGTCCTCGCCCGTATGGGCGAGCCAGCCGCCGACATAACCACCCAACGCGCCGACGCCGACGACTGCGATTCGCTTGCCCATGATGTCCTCCTCAAGCTGCCGGTAGCCGGGCGAGGAATGCCTCGACGGCCTGATTGAAAAGCGCGGGTTGGTGCAGGTTGGCCGCATGGCCCGCGTCGGCGACCACCACTTTGATCGCCTGCTTGATCTTGGCCGCCATGTAGTCGGTGGCGGCAAGGAAATTGGTGTCGTTGGCGCCGACCAGCACCAGGGTCGGCACGGCGACCTTGTCGAGCGACTGGATCACCCGGTCGTTGTCCTGGGCCAGCATGCCGCGCGCGGCCCGGGCCAGGCCGGAGGCGTCGCGATGGCGCGTCAGCTTGACCTCGTCGCTGGAATTGAGCGCCGCCAGTCCCTTGGCCTCGAGGTTGTCGGCACGCTGGCGTGCCGTCTCGTTCCACTTGGCGCGCGCCTCGTCCTTCTTGAAGCCCGGGCCGGTGTCGAACAGCATCAGCGCCCGCACGCGCTCGGGATGGCTGGCGGCGAAGGCGAGCGACATGTAGCCGCCCAGCGACAGCCCGGCGATGATCGCCGTCTTGGCCCCGACCTGGTCGAGCAGGGCCTCCATGTCGCCCACGGTCAGCGCCTCGGAATAGAGACTCTGGTCGGCCGGATAGTCCGATTCGCCGTGCCCGCGCATGTCCCAGACGACCACCTGGTAGCGATCCTTCAGGGCGGCGATCTGGCCGTCCCACATGCGCGCCGTCGAGCTGTAGCCATGGCTCAGCAGCAGCGTCGGTCCGCTGCCATGGACTTCGTAATGGATCTTCACCCCGTCGCGATCGAGCTTGGCCATGTCTTCTCCCCCTATGGCGCGACGCGTGGTTCGCGGCGTGCCCGCTCGAGATAGTGCTCGGCGTCCTCGGCCAGCAGCAAACGGTCCTTGGCCAGGGCTGCGACCACGGCCTGCACCTTGGCGACGTAGTCCGCCCCGCTGGCATAGCGCTCGGCGATCGAGGGCCGCGGATCGCCGGACGCCTGGCGCGCCGTCTTGTCGGCCGGGAAGGGCAGGCAGCTTCCGTCGCGATCGGCCAGCTCGCCCTTGGGGTAAGGCGGCTTGTATTCGTTCCAGCCAGAATAGGTCGCCAGCGGCACGGCGATGTCAGGCAGGCGGATGCCCGCCGCCTCGTTGCCGTCGGCATCGACCTTGCAGACCAGCGTCCGATAGGCCTTGTCGGCGGGCTTGGGGTTCACCCAGTCGCCCGGCGGCGCCACCTGGTTGGTGACCTTGACCACGGCTGCGCCGGGCACGGCCGGGAAGCCCGTCTTGTCGGCCTCGACCAGGGTGCCCGCGGCCAGAGTCGGCACGCGGCTGGACGGCGGCTCCTTGCCTGACACCACCCATTCGTCGAGCGCCACGAGGAGCGCGCGGACGGCCGGCATGGGGTTGTGCGGATTGCGTGGATTGACGTTGGATCCGGCAT
>DATGZZ010000590.1:0-2152 GCA_035296945.1 Reyranella sp. | reverse complement strand
CTGCGCCTGGAAGGCTTCGTCGTCATGGATTTCTTCGACCAGCGCGCCGAGGCCGAAGCGCGCCTGGCGCGCTGGGTCGAGGAGGGGAAGATCAAGGCCATCGTCGATATCGTCGACGGCCTCGACAAGGCGCCCCAGGCGCTGATCGGCCTGTTCGAGGGCCGCAACAAGGGAAAGATGGCCGTGCGTGTTTAGTCGACGCTTTTGCGCTTTATGCGAGCATAGCGTCGAAAACAGTGGTAACATGTCTACAGGGGCTCATGTGTAGCCCATAGGTGCGTATGCAGCGTGTTGCTGGATGGCTGTCCGCCATTATTTGCCTGCTGTCTGTCACCTGCTCGCCCGGCGTCGCCGCCGATCCGTCCTCCGTTCCCATCCTGCTCTACCATCGCCTCGGTCCGGTCTCGCCCGATGAGATGACCGTGACGACGCCCGTGTTCGAGGCTCAGCTCAAGCTGATCCAGGAGCGCGGCTACAAGGTCATCCCCCTGGCGGCGCTGATGGCAGCGCTGGGCGACTCGGCTGCTCCCTTGCCGGAGCGCGCCGTGGTGCTGACCGCCGACGACGGCCATCGCACCGTCTACTCGGACATGTTTCCGCTGATCCAGCGCCTGAAAATTCCCGTCACCTTGTTCATCTATCCGTCGGCGATCTCCAACGCCGACTATGCGATGACCTGGGCACAATTGGCCGAGATGAAGGCGTCGGGCCTGGTCGACATCCAGTCGCACACCTTCTGGCACCCCAATTTCAACGTCGAGAAGAAGCGCCTGACACCGGCGGCCTATGAGAAGTTCACCCAGGACCAGCTTCTCAAGTCCAAGGCCGTGCTCGAGCAGCGCTTCGGCGAAAAAGTGGACCTCCTGGCCTGGCCCTTCGGCATCCACGACGACCAGCTCTCCCAATGGGCGCAGGCGGCGGGCTATGTCGCGGCCTTCACCATCGAACGCCGTCCGGTGACGCGGTCCGACAAGATCATGGCGCTGCCGCGCTTCATCGTCACCAACCTCGATCGCGGCGACCGCTTCGTGTCGCTTCTGGGAGCATTGAAATGAAAATCATCGGGCGTCTGCTGCTGGCTGTTGCAGCGCTTTTCGTCATGCCGGTGGCAGCGGCCTGGGCCCAGGGCACCAACGCCGAGGCCAAGCAGGACCAGGTCAAGGAGGCGGCGCGCGAGGTCGAGCGCGAAGGCACGATCGTCGACGGCGCGACCGGCACACCGATCGCCGGGGCCATCGTCACGGCGGGCGACAAGACGGTGCTGACCGACTCGCAGGGCCACTATCGCGCCCCTGCCGGCACCCAGCCGCTGCAGGTCCGTGCCGTCGGCTACGGACGCTCGACCGTCGCGTCAAGCGACGCCGGGCCGCCGACCACCGAGCTCGCGCCGTTGCGGCCCAAGGCGCTTTACCTCACCGTCTACGGCATCGGCGCGCCGTTTCTGCTCGATCCGGCCCTCGACGTGATCGAAAAGAGCGGCCTGAATGCGCTGGTCATCGATCTCAAGGGCGACCGCGGCCTCATCCCCTATCCCAGCAAGCTGCCGCTCGCCGCCAAGATCGGGGCGCAAAAACTGCGCACCATTCCCGACCTGAAGGCGCTCGCGACCAATCTCAAGAGCAAGGGCATCTACCTGATTGCCCGTGTCGTGGTGTTCAAGGACGACCTGCTGGCCGCGGCGCATCCGCAGTGGGCGATCCGGACCGCGGGCGGCGGCCTGTGGAAGGACCGCGAGGGCCTGGCCTGGATCGATCCCTCTCGTCCGGAAGCGTGGGACTACACCTTGAGCGTCGCCGAGGAGGCGGCCGCGGCCGGCTTCGACGAGATCCAGTTCGACTACATCCGCTTCCCCGACACCGGCGGCCTCAGCTTCGCCAATGCGTCCGACGAGAACGGGCGGGTGGCGGCGATCACCGATTTCCTCCGCGAGGCGCGCAAGCGCCTGGTGCCCTACAATGTGTTCACGGCGATGGATTCCTTCGGCTATGTCTGCTGGAACCAGAACGACACCGGCATTGGCCAGAGGCTCGAGGACCTTGCCACGGCAGTCGACATCATCTCGCCCATGCTCTATCCGTCGGGCTTCCAGTTCGGCATCCCCGGCTACCGCAATCCGGTGCAAAACTCCTACGAAATCGTCCATCTCTCGCTC
>DATGZZ010000589.1:0-2282 GCA_035296945.1 Reyranella sp. | reverse complement strand
CGTCCGGCAGCTCGCGCCGCGCGCGATCGTCGCCGACGAAGCGCGTCAGAAGTTCGCGCAATTCATCGATGCGCGTGGCATCGGCCGGCGCCTGGCGCTGCGGCTGCTCGGGCTCGGCACCGAGCACGAAGGCATCGGCCTGCTCGGCGTCCGATCCGCGCGCGCGCACGATCAGCGATACGCCGACCAACAGCAAGGTGTTGATCAGGATGCCGACGACGAAGCCCTGCCCCACCGGGTCGAGCTCGGCGAGCGGTGCCGGCAGGTAGGCCTTCAACGGCGCCACCTGCCCGCCGCCCGCAGTCTGGCGCAGGGTCGGCAGCAGCAACGCATAGAGCCAGACGACGAAGCCGCCGGCCAGGCCCGTCACCACGCCGAAGCGATGCGCCTTTCGCCAATAGAGGCCGAGCACGAGGCCGGGCGCGAAGTTGGCGACCGCGCAGAAGCTGATCATGCCGATCGAGGCGAGCGGCAGATAGCCCGAGATGATGCGCTCGTAGGCGTAGCCCGCCATCAGGATCAGCACGACGGCGGCACGGCGCACGAACACCACGAGCGGGCCCATGTCCTGCGCAACGCCGGCGCGGCGGCGCAGCAGGTAGGGCATGACCAGCTCGTTGCCGATCATGCCGGAGAGCGCCATGCAGGCCACGATGACCATCGAGGTCGCCGCCGACAGCCCGCCAATGAAGACGAAGGCCGACAACCAGCTCTCGCCGTTGGCCAGCGGCAGCTGCAGCACATAGAGGTCGGGGCTGGTCTGCGAGCCCAGCAGCAGCAGGCCGCCGGCGGCGATCGGCACGACGAACAGGTTGATCAGGACGAGATAGACCGGGAACAGCCAGCGCGCCGTCCTGAGGCTTGCCGGATGGCCGTGCTCGACCACCGCGACGTGGAACTGACGCGGCAGGCAGAGGAAGGCCATGCCCGACAAGAGCGTGGTCACCACCCAGGTGAGCGGCGAACCCTCGCGAAACACGCGGTCGGCGACCGCCGGCACGCTTTCGACCTGGGTCAACAGGTCGGCGGGACCGTTGAACAGCACGAACAGCACGAACGGACCGACGGTGAGCAATGCCAGGAGCTTGACCACCGATTCGAAGGCGATCGCCAGCATCATGCCGCGGTGCTGCTCGGAGGCCTGCACGTTGCGCACGCCGAACAGGATGGTGAACACCGCCATCAGGGCGGCGACGATCAGCGAGGTGTCGGTGTGGACCACGCCGGGCAGGCTGCCCGCCACCGGCGTCGGCGCGGCGATCGAGCGGAACGTCGACGACACGGCCTGCAGCTGGAGCGCGATGTAGGGCAGCACGCCGACCGTGGCGAACAAGGTGGCGGTGACGCCGACGATGCGGCTCTTGCCGTAGCGCGAGGCGAGGAAGTCGGCGATCGAGGTGACGTTGTGCTGCTTGGCCAGCCGCACCATCTTGCGCAGCATCGGATAGCCCGCCACGACCACCAGGGCCGGGCCGGTGTAGATCAGGATGAAGTCGATGCCCGAAGTCGCGGCGCGGCCGACCGCGCCGTAGAAGGTCCACGACGTGCAATAGATGGCCAGCGACAGGCCGTAGACGGCCGGCGCCACCGAGCTTGCCGACCAGTCGCGGGCATATCGGTCGCCGAAATAGGCAATGGCGAAGAGCAGGCCGAGATAGGCCAGCGACAGCGCCAGGACGGTTGGTTCCGTCAGCATCCCTGAGCGTTTCTCCCGCCGTCATTGAACCCGAGCGGCGGGGCCGCTACAAGCGCGCCAACCCCGTTTCACACCGACCCGACCGGAGCCGCCGATGGCCGCGTACCAATACGTCTATGTCATGAAGGGCCTCAACAAGACCTTCCCGGGCGGCAAGCAGGTCCTGAAGGACATCTGGCTGTCGTTCTTCCCGGGCGCCAAGATCGGCGTGCTGGGCCTGAACGGCTCGGGCAAGTCGACCCTGCTCAGGGTCATGGCCGGCCAGGACGACAACTTCACCGGCGAGGCCTGGGCAGCCGAGGGCGCCAAGCTCGGCCTGCTCGAGCAGGAGCCCCAGCTCGACCCCAAGAAGGACGTTTTGGGCAACGTCATGGACGGCGCCGGCGAGATGGCCCGGATGCTGGCGCGCTTCGAGGAGGTCTCGAACGCCTTCTCCGAGCCCGACGCCGACATGGACAAGCTCATAGCCGAGCAGGCCGAGCTGCAGGAGAAGATCGACGCCGGCAACGGCTGGGACCTCGGCCGCACGGTCGAAATCGCCATGGATGCGCTGCGCTGCCCTCCCTCCGACGCCGACGTTGATAAG
>DATGZZ010000588.1:0-5422 GCA_035296945.1 Reyranella sp. | reverse complement strand
GGCGCAAGAGATCCCAGCACTGGTCGAGTTCGACATGGATCGTCGTCAATCGCGTGCGCTGGGCGTCGGACATGTCGCTCTCGGCGTAGAGTTCCTTCTCCTCGGTCACCAGCCGCTCGATGAGATTGAGAACGCTCTTGTCCGTGGTGTGTAGCGTCATTGTCACCTCCGGGTGGGCTAGCCCAGAGCCACCAGCGCCAGGTCGGCCACCCCCCGTTCACGCAGCCGGTCGGCGGCCGCAAGGGCGCGCTGGCCGCTTCGGCAACAGAGCACAATGCGTCCCCGGGGCATTGGTTGCCCGACCAGCGCGTCGATTCCCTCGACGCCGATGCGCCGCGCGCCGGCGAAGGGCGATTGCGGCGCTTCGTCGAGGCTGCGCAGATCGACGACGAGATCGTCGGCGGTCACCGCTGCAGGGGCAATGAAGGGGACGGCCGTCGCCGGTTCCGGCGTGCCGGCGAAGCCGAAGCCGCCGAAGACGAGACGCCGGGCATCGAACGTGACGACCCGTCCCAGCACGCTCGGCTCCAGGCCCAGCAGCAGATGGAGCGCAAGATGCGCCTGCAGGCTGCCCAGGACAGCGACGGCGGTGCCCAGCACGCCGACGCTGGCGCAGGTGCCGCCGTCGACCGAGACGTCGGGAAAGACCGCGCGATAGCTCGGCCCGCCGCCGCAGAACGCGCCGGCATAGCCGGTCATGCCGATCACCGAGGCGCTGACCAGCGGCTTGGCCGCCGCATGGCAGGCGTCGCTCAGGATGTAGCTCGCGGCAAAGCTGTCGGCGGCATCGATCACCAGATCGGCACCGGCAACCAACGTGCCGGCATTCTGCGGCGTCAGGCGCGCGACGACGGGCGTTGCCGCGATCGTCGGATTGAAGCGCTTGAGCGCCATTGCCGCAGTCTCGGCCTTCGGCTTGCCGATGTCGGCCATCGCATAGAGCGGCTGGCGGTGGAGATTTGTCTCCTCGACCGTGTCGTGGTCGACGATGGTGAGACGGCCGACTCCGGCACCGGCGAGATACTGCAGCACCGGACAGCCCAGCCCGCCGGCGCCGACCACCAGGACCGAGGCCGCCGCGAGCCTGGCCTGTCCGTCCGAGCCGACTTCGGGAAGCACCATCTGTCGCGCATAGCGATCGCTCATGGCTTCCTCCTCGTGGCGGCGATCCAGGCCTTGGCCTGGCCGTCGGGATCGCGATGATTGACGATGTCGCCGACCACGGCGGCGATGTCGGCGCCGGCCTTCAGACACAGCAAAGCGCGCTCCAGGGTGAGGCCGCCGATCGCCACCAGCGGCCGCTTGCCGATGAGCCGCTTCCATTCGGCCAGCCGCTCGGTTCCCTGCGGCGCCCACGGCATCTGCTTGAGCTGCGTCGGCCAGATCGGCCCCAACGCGACGTAGTCGGGATCGACGGCGAGCCCTTTCTCCAACTCGGCATGGTCGTGCGTGCTGACGCCAATCTTGATGGCGGCGCGGCGCAGCGCCTTGATGTCGGCGTCTAAAAGGTCCTCCTGGCCGAGGTGGACCCAGGCACAGCCCTCGTCGATCGCCGTTTGCCAGTAGTCGTTGACGATGAGCTCAGCGCCATGGAGGACGCAGACATCCCTCGCTTCCCTGACCTGGCGGCTGATCTCGTCGGCGGGCTGGTCTTTCAGGCGCAGCTGGATCAGCCGCGTGCCGATCGGCACGAGGCGCTTCACCCAGCTCACGTCGGGGACGACGGGATAGAAGGGATCGAGCACGTCAGAGGCCTCCCAGTGCTGCCTTGCCGATCACCGGCGTCGACGGCTGGGCCATGTCGCGCGGCTCCAGCGGCTGGGCGAGATGGGCGGCGCGGCCGGCCTCGACGGCGAGCGCGAAGGCGCGTGCCATCCCGACCGGGTCGCCCGCCTCGGCGACCGCGGTGTTGAGCAGCACCGCGTCGTAGCCCAGCTCCATCGCCGCCGCGGCGTGCGAGGGCACACCCAGGCCGGCATCGACCACCAGCGGGATGTCGGGGAAATGGGCGCGCAGCGACTTCAGGCCATAGACGTTGTTCAGGCCGCGCGCCGAGCCGATCGGCGCACCCCACGGCATCAGCACCCGGCAACCGGCCTCGACCAGGCGGTCGGCAACGACGAGGTCCTCGGTCGTGTAGGGAAACACCTCGAAGCCGTCCTGGGCGAGGATGCGCGCCGCCTCGACCAGGCCGAACACGTCGGGCTGCAGGGTGTCGGCATCGCCGATCACTTCCAGCTTGATCCACGGCGTGTCGAACAGCTCGCGCGCCATGTGGGCGGTGGTCACCGCCTCCTTCACCGAATGGCAGCCCGCGGTGTTGGGCAGCACGCGCAGGCCGAGCGACTGGATGAACTGCCAGAAGCTCTGGCCCGCCCGTCCGGCACCGCCTTCGCGGCGCAGCGAGACGGTGACGACCTCCGCCCCCGAGGCCTTGATGGCCCGCTCGAGGACGGCAGGCGACGGATAACGCGCCGTGCCCAGGAGCAGGCGCGAGGAAAGGTTTACGCCGTAGAACATGACTAGCCTCCCTGCATCGGCGCCACGACCTCGACGCGGTCACCGTCGGCAAGTTTCGTGGCAGGGCGCGCCGCGGCCGCGACGAAGCGGCCGTTCACCGCCGTCGCGATCTTGCGGCCGCCAAAGCCCAGCGAGTCGAGGGCCGCCGCCAGCGTGGCCGCGTCGACGTCATGCGCGTCGTCGTTGAGGAAGATCCGCATGGTTGGTCTCCGGTTGAAGCATCGACAGGACGGCCTCGGCCGTGCGCCGCGCGAGGGCGGGCGCCAGCAGGAAGCCGTGACGGAACAGGCCGTTGGCGTGCAAGACATGGCCGCTCCGCCTGACGTCGGGCAGGTTGTCGGGAAAGGCCGGCCGCAGGTCGGCGCCCAGCTCGACGATCTCGGCTTCGCCGAAGGCCGGATGCAGGGCATAGGCCGCATTCAGGAGCTCGACGGCCGAGCGCACGCTGACCGGGCCGCGGCGCTCGCTTTCGATCATGGTGGCGCCGATCATGAACAGGCCATTGCCGCGCGGCACGATGTAGAGCGGGATGCGCGGATGCAGCAGGCGCACCGGCCGCTGCAGCGACACGTCGGGCGCGCGCACCACCACCATCTCGCCGCGCACGCCGCGCAGGTCGGGCAAGGTGTCGCGAGCGGCAAGACCGCGGCAATCGACGACGATGTCGGCCGGCGCGTCCCGTGGCGCCAGCTCGACAGCGAAGCGGACCGCGACGCCCTGGTCCTGCAGGCGCCTCGCCAGGGCGGCCAACGCCCGCCGCGGATCGAGATGGGCCTCGTCGGGAAAGAACAGCGCGCGGCGGAAGCGGCCTGAAAGATCGGGCTCGAGCGCGGCGATGCCGTCGGCGTCCAGCCAGTCGAAGCGCTCGGTGCGCTGGGCAAAGCGCGTGAGGTCGGGCAGGTCGCGCGGCTGGGCGACCACCAGGCTGCCCTTGCGCACCGTCTCGGGGAAGCGCTCGGCCCACCAGGCGATCGACGGCACGCCCCACTGGGCGACCTCGGGCTCGGTGGTGGCGCGCTCGCACCAGGGCGCCAGCATGCCGCCCGCCATCCACGAGCAGCTGCCCTCGCCCAGCGTGCGGCCACGCTCGACCACCTCGACGCCGTGGCCGCGGTCGGCCAATTCGAGCGCAGAGGTGAGGCCGGCAACGCCGGCGCCGATGACGATGATGGTTGGCTTGGCCAATGGCTAACTCCCGTTCCTTCGCCGGCATGACCCGGATCAGGTTCAAAGGGTTCAGCCCCACTGGCTGTCTCAGCCCGGCTCCCTGGCGGAAACCGGACACCCCTCGGACGTGACTAAAGAAAGTGCGGGGGCCCCGCTCTGTCAAGAGCGGGGTGAGGCCGTAAATGCAGCTCTCAGATCGGAATTCTCACGATCACCCGCAGCCCGCCCAGCGCCGACGGGGCGAGCGCCACGTCGCCGCCATGGCTGCGCGCCACGTCGCGCGCGATGGTGAGGCCGAGACCAACGCCGCCGGTGTCGACGTTGCGCGATTCGTCGAGGCGGAAGAACGGCCGGAACACGTCTTCGTACTTGTCGGGCGGGATGCCGGGCCCGTTGTCTTCGATGGTGATCTCGACCGAGGTGCGGCCGCGCACCGCCTGAAGCTGGACCATGGTGCCGTAGCGCAGCGCGTTGGACACCAGGTTGGTCAGGCAGCGCTTGATGGCAAGCGGCCTCAGCTGGACATTCATGTCGCCCTGCCAGGTCACCTCGACATTGGCGTTGTCACGCCGGGCGCCCGCGGCCACGTCCTCGAGGATCTCGGAGAGGTCGGCCGGAATCGGATCCTCGTCGCCCTCGCCGCGGGCGAAGGCGAGGTAGCCCTCGATCATGCGCTCCATGTCGGAGACGTCGTCCGAAAGCTCCTTGGTCTCGGGCGACTCGGGCAATAGGGCGAGCGAGAGTTTCATGCGGGTCAGAGGAGTCCGCAGGTCGTGGCTGACCCCGGCCAGCATCTCGGTGCGCTGCTGGATCGAGCGGCGCAGCCGGATGCGCATGGTGTGGAAGGCGGTGGCGGCGTTGCGCACCTCGCGCGTGCCGCCGGAGAAGGCGAAGTCGGGCACGTCGCGCCCCTTGCCCAGCGCGTCGGCGGCGACGCCGAGATGGGCGATCGGCACCAGCTCGCGGTGCATGAACCAGATGGCGAGGCCGAACAGCACCAGGCCGAGGCCGACCTGGGCAACGACATAGGCGAAGCTCGAGCCGAAGGTCAGGCGCACATGCGGCACCAGCACGTCCATGACGTCGCCGTCATTGAGCTGGATCTCGATCAGCATCTGGCCGCCGCCGATGTTGTTGTCGATGTAGTAGTTGCGCTTGAGGTCGGCCTCGAGCGCGCCCTGGACCTCGCGGGCGGCGATGTCGAAATACTCGGGGTCCTTGAACGGCCGCACGATGCCCTTGCGGAAGCTGACAAAGAGCAGCAGGTCCTGGGCCGAGCGGCCGATGATCCACGCGCGGTGCGCATCGTCGGGGAACTCGGTGCGGAGCGCAATCAGCATGCGCAGGTCGCGCACCAGCAGGATGGCGAGCCGATTGGTCACGTTGTCGCCGCGCTGGCTGTAGAACCACCAGGCCGACAAGCCCTGCAGGAGCAGCATCGGCACGACGATGATGATCAGCGCTCTCGCGAACAGCGTCTGGGGCGAATGCCGGTCGGCGAAGCGGGCGATGCGCTCGAAGAGATCGCGGGCTGCGCTTAGTATCATCTGTCAACCAACGCGGTCATGCGTCGACCAGCCGGTAGCCCTGGCCACGGACGGTGCGCAGATAGCGCGGGAAGGACGGGTCGGGCTCGATCTTGCGGCGCAGGCGCGTGACCTGCACGTCGATGGCGCGCTCGTTGACGGCCGCACCGACGCTCTTGCACAGCGTCTCGCGGCTCAGCACCTCCCCC
>DATGZZ010000587.1:0-2097 GCA_035296945.1 Reyranella sp. | reverse complement strand
CGACGAATATCTAGCGATCCTGTCGAACATCGGCGCGAACTTCCGCGACGACGTAGCCAAGGCGCCCCAAGGCGAGATGGAGGTCCGTGCCGAGGGCGTGGCGGGAAAGCTTTACTTCGACGTCACCGACGCCGCCGCGGTTTTCGCAGCGCTCGAGGACTGCGCGAAGACCCTGCGCTAGCGCGAATACACAGGTCTCGCATTGAGGGCGGACTCCCCGGCCTGGCCACCGACCTGAAGCAGCGGAGCACCCCATGCAGATCGCCATCGTCGCCATCCCCAGCGCCCCGCAAGGTGGCGGACCAGCCGCCATGCTGGCGCGCGTGGTCGCGTTCGGCCAACGCGTCGAGCGCCTGGGTTTCGCCGGCTGCTGGATCGTCGACGCCTTCGCGCGCGGGCAGGCCATGCTCGATCCGCTGATGTTCCTCTCGACTCTGGCCGGCGTCACCGAGCGCATCGAGCTCGGCACCTGCGTGATGCAGGTGCCGCTGCGCCACCCCGTCGAGCTGGCGCACCGCGCACAGACCCTGAACGTGCTGTCGGGCGGCCGCTTCCGCTTCGGTGTCGGCAGCGGCTCCACCCGGCACGATTTCGACGCGGTCCAGGCCGACTATGAGCGCCGCTTCAAGACGCTGCCCGAGTCCCTTTCGGTCATGCGCCGCGTGTGGGCGGGCGAAGCGGTGCACGGCCCCGCGCTCAGCCTTTGGCCCGGCACCGAGGGCGGCCCGCCGGTCTTCCTCGGCGCCTGGCGCAGCCAGCGCTGGATCGACCTCGCGGCCAGGCATTGCCAGGGCTGGATCGCGTCGGCCATCTACGCCGGGATCGACGACCTGCCGGTCGGGCTAAAAATGTTCCGCAAGGCCGGCGGCAAGCGCGCGCTGCTGGCCAACATCTTCACCGACCTGCGGCCCGATCCGCCGGCGCATCCGCTGATCGAACGCGCCAAGGTGACCCTGGTCGGCGACAAGGCTGCGGCGCGCGATCGCCTGCGCAAGCTCGAGGACATCGGCTTCGACGACGCGCTGCTGATCGTGCCGTTCGACGCCCCCGACATGCTCGAGGACGTGCGCGCGCTGCTGCCGTAGCTCCGCACCGGACGGGCCGGGAACGCTGATTGAAGCAGGATTTCCTTCGACGATGGCCTGGCTCGATCATTTGCTGTCATTGCCGCCGCACTTGAGAGAATTCCGATGCCTTGTCGGGTCGGGCAACCTTGCGTATGCAGGGGCTTCGTCAGGCTGGAGGCTCGTCATGGGCTGCTGCGATGAAACCACGGCCCGGGTCCCCGACACCGACGTGTCCCGCCGCTCGCTGTTCAAGGGCGCGGGGCTGATCGCCAGCGCCTTCTCGGCAGGCCAGGCCGCGCCTGCAATCGCGCAGGGCCGCCAGATCAAGCTCGCCTACTGCAGCCAGCTCCTGTGCGGCGTGCCCTACGAGGTCGCCCGCTCGGCCGGCATCTTCAAGACGCACGGGCTGGACGTGCAGTTCGTCTATACCCGCGGCGGGACGGCCGCGATGCAGGCGCTGGTCGGCGGCGCCGTCGACTATGCCGCCACCTCGCTCGACGTCGCCATCCAGGCCTATGCCAATGTCGGCGCCGACATCCGTCGCTTCGCCGTGACCGGGCGGCTGCCGCTGTTCGCCATCGCCACCGCGCCCAAGACGGCCGACAAGATCAAGTCGATCAAGGATCTCGAGGGCAAGACCGTCGGCGTCAATGCGCTGGGCACGGCCGATCACGCGCTCACCCTCTATCTCCTGAAGCAGGCCGGCGCCGACGCGCGCAAGGTCCAGTTCGCCACCATGGGCGTCAATCTCCTGGAGGCCCTTCGCCAGGGACAGGTCGATGTCGGCCTGGTGCAGGAGCCGGCGCTCACCCTGGTGAAGCGGGCCGGCGGACGCGTGCTGATGAACGCCATGGATCTCGAGGAGGCCAAGAGCCATCTCGGCGGGTCCTTCGAATTCATGGGCGTCGCGGTGCGGGCCAAGGAGATCGAGCAGCGCAAGCCCGAGATGATCGCTCTGACCAAGGCGCTCGCCGAGGCGCTGAAGGCGCTGCGCACGATGAGCGGCGACCAGCTGAGCGCTTCGTTTCCC
>DATGZZ010000586.1:0-3513 GCA_035296945.1 Reyranella sp. | reverse complement strand
CAGCTCGCGGGTCGTGAACTCGCGCGTACGCGTGCCGCGGATCACGGTTCCCTGACGGTCGGGATCGGCCCACGCTTCGGCCGCCGCTTGCGCGACCTTGGCGACGGCACCGGCCGTGGCCGGGGGAGGCTTGGGCGCGTTCTGGATCCTGGCCACCCAGGCGCGGGCCTCGTGCAGGCTCTTGAACAGGTCGACCGGCCCTTCATGGGCGGTCTGGGTGGCGAACATCCGGGGAAACGGCTGGTTCATGTCGCGCACGACGAAGGCGATCGGCCCGCGGCCGTCGGCGTCGGCGCGCAGAGTCTGCGCCAGGGCGAGAACGTCCGCCGGCTCGAAGCTGAAAGTACCGCTGGCCACCTCGACGATCTTGGCGAAGCGGCGCACCCGGGCATCGGCCAGCTTTTGCGCCGTGCCGCGCACTTCCTCGCCGCTGACGGTGCCCCGGGCCACGATGGTCACCAAGCGGTGAAGCGGCGATATCTCCATGTAGATCGGCATGCTCTGCCACTAGACTACCGGGCGTCGGGATCTGCAACAATCGGCGCGGTAGATGATCGTCCGCCGATTTTCCACCGGCGGTAGGTGGCGCGACCTCTGGTCTTTTTCTAGGAATGCGCCGGGAAGCTGAGGAAGGGTGATGAGAGCGATAATTCTGCTGTGCCTGCTGGCGCTGCCGGCGCTTGCGCAGGCCCAGAGCACCGGCCAATCCGGGGGCCAACCCGGCGGCCAGCCCCCCGGTCAGTCCGCCGGCCCGGTGCCGCTGCCGACCTGGTTCGTCGAGATCGACACTGCCAAGAAGGGCGAGGTCGCGCGCGCCGACTTCCTGAAATACCGCATGAAGTCGTTCGACGACCTCGACACCAACAAGGACGGCAAGGTCTCGCTCGAGGAGTTCCTCAAGCTGGCCGAGCCGCCTTATTCGAACGACGTTCCAGGCGGGCCGAGCGTCGAGGACCGTCGCAACCGCATCCGGTCTGCCTTTCAGAATCTCGACCTCAACGGCAGCGGCTTCGTCGAGCGCGCCGAGGCCGAGGCGCCGATCCAGTCCGAGTTCAATCAGTACGACACCGACCGCGACAACAAGATCACCGAGCCGGAGATCCGGCTGCTCATGCAGCGCATGGCGCAGCGCCAGCAGGCCGAGCGGCAGCAGATGGAGGCGGAGCGCCGCAAGGGGATGATGACGCTGAACGACCTTATCGACGTGCAGATGCGCGACGCCGACAAGCTCGACAAGAACAACGACGGCAAGATCAGCCAGCAGGAATATCTCGTGGCTGCCGGCCCGGCCGACGGCCCGCAGACGCAGGGCCAGCTGCCCTATGACGTCCGCAAGAAGCTCGTCCTGATCAAGTTCCAGGAAATCGACACCAACAAGGACGGCATCATCGACCGCCCCGAGCTCACGGCCTATGCGCTGAAGGAATTCCTCGCGACCGACCTCAACAAGGACCGCTTCCTCGACCAGGAGGAGATCAAGAAGTTCCAGGAGGCCGAGCAGATCAAGACGCGCGATCTCATTCCCAAGCTGATGCCGCCACCGGCCCCACCGGCACCGCGTCCGGCGGCACCGCAGCAGCGTGCGCCGCAGCCGGCGCCAGCGCCGTCCGGCCCGGCGCCGGGACTGCCGCAGCAGACGCGCTAATCCTGTCGCCCCGAACGCGCGCTTCACCTCCCCCGTCATACGGGGGATGCCGGGAGGGGGAGAGCCACGCGGGAGACTTATGAATAGACAAAGATCATGATCTGAAATGATCGGATCGCTCGACTGAGGCCCTTCCCCCTCCCGGCCTCCCCCGTATGACGGGGGAGGTGGAAAGCGCGCGCTCGGGGTGACAGTCGTCGCTAGCCTAGGCCGACCGCCGCGAGCTCCGCCCTCAGCTCCCCAATCCCCAACCCCGTCTCGCTGCTGGTCGGCAGCACCTCCGGATGCGCGGCACCATGCTTGCGGGCGACCGCCTCGGCCGCCGCGACGGCGCGCGGTACATCGGCGGCCTTGAGCTGATCGCACTTGGTCAGCACGAGCTGGTAGGACACTGCGGCCCTGTCGAGGTTCCTCATGGTCTCGCGGTCGGTCTCCTTCACGCCGTGCCGCGAATCGATCAGCAGGCAGACGCGCTTCAAGGTCGGCCGGCCGCGCAGATAGGCCGAGGCCAGGTCCTGCCACGCCTCCTTCATCGAGCGCGAGACCTGGGCGAAGCCGTAACCCGGCAGGTCGACCAGGAAGAGCCGGCCGGCAAGGTCGAAGAAGTTGATCTGCCGCGTATGGCCCGGGTTGGATGACGTGCGGGCGAGCGTGCGCCGGCCGGTCAGCGCGTTGACCAGGCTCGACTTGCCGACATTGGAACGGCCGGCGAAGGCCACTTCAGGCAAGGAGATCGCGAGCATCGACTGAGGCGACGCGGCACCGGCCACGAACTCGCACGGGCCGGCGAAGAGCTTGCGCGCCGCCTCGATCTCTTCCGGCGCGTATTCAGCCATCAGCGCTTCTTGGCCTTGCCGCCCTTCTTGCCGCCGCCGCCACCACCGCCTTCGGCCGGTGCCGGCGCGGCTGCGGGCGCCGCCCCCGCAGCAGCCACGGCGGGCTTGGCCTTGCCGCCGCCGATCGGCGTGCCGTGGCGGCGCATGATCGTGTACTGCTGGGCGATCGACAGGATGTTGCTCCACGCCCAGTAGATCACCAGCCCGGCCGCGAATGGCGCCAGCATGAAGGTGAACAGGATCGGCAGGAACTGGAAGACGCGCGCCTGCACCGGATCGGTCGGCTGCGGATTCAGCTTCTGCTGCAGGTACATCGTGACGCCCATGATGATGGGCCAGATGCCGATGTTGAAGAAATGCAGGAACTCCGGCACGTGCCACGGAAACAGGCCAAAGCCCGTCATGATGGTCAACGGATCGGGCGCCGAGAGGTCCTTGATCCAGCCGTAGAACGGCTGATGGCGCATCTCGATGGTGGTGTAGAGCACCTTGTAGAGCGCGAAGAACACCGGGATCTGCACCAGGATGGGCAGGCAGCCCGCCGCCGGATTGACCTTCTCGCGGCGATAGAGCTGCATCAGCTCCTGGTTCATGCGCTGGCGATCCTCGCCGTAGCGCTCCTTGAGCTTCTCCATCTCCGGCTGCAGCGCCTTCATCTTGCTCATCGCCGCATAGGACTTGTTGGCCAGCGGGAAGAACACCGCCTTGACGATCACGGTCAGCACCAGGATCGACAGGCCGAAGTTGCCGAGATGCACGTAGAGCCACTCGAGCAGCCAGAACAGCGGCCGGGTGAAGAACGAGAACCAGCCCCAGTCGATGGTGAGGTCGAACTTGTCGATGCCGTACTTCTGCTCGTAGTCGGAGATGACGCGCACGATCTTGGCACCGGCGTAGAGCCTGGCGTCGGTCGCCGCGCTGGCGCCCGGCGCGATCGCCTGGCCGGGCGCGATGTAGTCGATCTGGTATTTCAGCTCATTGCCCGAGCCGGTCTGCTTGAGGGTGACGTCGACCTTCTGCTTCTGGTCGGGC
>DATGZZ010000585.1:0-3844 GCA_035296945.1 Reyranella sp. | reverse complement strand
GAGCTTCCTCGAGACCCTGCGCAAGCTCTGGCGTCATCGCCTGCTGATCGCCGCCTGCACGCTCGTGCTGGGCGGAGCGGCGATCCTGGCCGCCTGGCTGATGCCCTCCTACTACGTCTCGGAGGCCCGCGTGCTGGTCGGTGTGCAGAGCCCGCGCCTGCCCAACGTCGAATCGATCGTCGCCGACGTCAGTCCCGACGCCGAGCGGGTGCAGAACGAAGGCTTCATCCTGCAGTCGCGCAACATTGCCAAGCTGGTGATCGACCAGCTCAAGCTGAGACAGAATCCAGAGTTCAATCCTGCACTGGCTAAACCATCGTTCTGGGCGGACCTGAACCCGCAGCAGTACCTGCCCATGTGGGTACAAGCGTGGTTTACGCCGCCCTCGGCGAGAACAGCGGATGCGAACACGGCAGGCAACCCTGACGACCTGGCGATCGACATTCTGCTGGCGCATGTCGACGTCTCGACACTCGGCCGCTCGCACGTCTTGAGCGTCAAGGCTGAATCGCGCAACCCGGAGACCGCCTCCGCCATCGCCAACGCGCTGGCCGAGCGCTATCTCGACTATCAGCGCCGCGACAAGATCGACGCGATGGACCGCGTCGACAAGTTCCTGCTCAGCCGCGTCAATGAACTGCGCGAGGCGGTGCGCAAGTCCGACCAGGCGGTCGAGGACTACCGCCGCAAGCACGACCTCTACAAGAGTTCCGGTGTCAGCGGCAGCGGGGGCGTCACCACCCAGCAGCTGACCGAGCTCAACACCCAGCTTCTCGCCGCCCAGACCGCCAAGGCGGAGGCCGAGTCGCGGCTCAAGGAAGCCCAGGAGAGGCGCAAGGGTGGGCTCAACAGCGAAAGCGTGCCCGAAGTGCTGAACTCTCCCCTGATAACGGCCCTCAAGCAGCAGCAGGCTGACTCAGAGCGCCGCGCCGCGCAGCTGCAGGCCACCCACGGTACGCAGCATCCTCAGATGCTCAATGCCCGCGCCGAAGTCGGAAACGTCCAGGCCAGGGTAGCTGCCGAGATCTCCAAGGTCATCGATGGCTTGGCGCGCGAGGCGCGCACCGCCGACGCCCGATACGAGGCGCTTGCGCAGAATTTCGAGACGCTGAAGAAGCAGATGGGCTCGGTCAACGACAAGGCCATCGGTCTCGAGGCGCTGGAGCGCGACGCCACCGTCAACCGCAACCTGTTCGAGGCGATGCTGCTGCGCGCCAAGCAGAGCACCGGCGCAGAGGGCGTCCTCACGGCCAACGCCAAGCTGGTTTCGCCGGCCTCGCCGGCCCAGGCGCCGAGCTATCCACCGAAGGCGCTGCTCGCTGTGCTCGGCATCGCCGGCGGTTTGATAGTCGGCATCACGATCGCGCTCCTGCGCGAAGGCGGCGACCATACCTTCCGCCGCGCCGACCAGATCGAGGCCCTCACCGGCCTGCCCGTCATGGCGATGGTGCCGCAGGTCGCCCGCCGCGCGCAGCCCGCTATGCAGGTGCTGCGCCAGCCGACATCGGCCTACAGCGAAGCCCTGCGCCGCCTGCATATCGGCATCGAGCTGTCTGAGACCGCCGCCGCGCCCAAGACCATCCTGATCAGCTCGGCCACGCCGGCGGAAGGCAAGTCGGTGATGGTGGCCTCGCTCGGCCGGCTGCTGGCCAGCAACGGCAAGCGCGTGCTGCTGATCGATTGCGACTGGCGCAGCCCGCGCCTGCATCAGATCTTCCACTGCTCCAACCGCGACGGCCTGGCCAGCCTGCTGGTCGACAAGGCGTCGGACCTCGAGAACACCATCCATCACGACGCTTTGTCGGGTGTCGACGTGATGCCGTCCGGACCGTGGAGCCCGCGTTCGGCGCACCTGCTGAGCTCCGACCGCATGCGCCATCTGCTCGAGGCACTGGAGCAGCATTACGAGTTCATCATCCTCGACACGCCGCCCGCCCTGGTGACGGCCGATGTGCTGGCGCTGAGCCGCCTGGTCGAGAAGGTCGTGTTCGTCGTGCGCTGGGGCCACACGCGGCAGGAGGCGGTGCTCGAGGCGCTACAGCAGTTCGTCGACGCTCAGGCCGACGTCGCCGGCGTGGTGATGTCGCGCGTGGTCTCCAAACAGTACCGCCAGTACTCCTATGGCGATCCGTTCTTCGGCGCCAAGAGCCGCGGGGCGGACGCCCGCAGCTGAACCATGAGCGATCAGCGTTTCAGAAGGCAGATATTGGCTGTGAGGTTCAGGAGTCGTGGTGAAGACCTTCAGCATAGCGTCCGCGGGTACAAAGGCCCGTAAAGCTGCTGACGCGGAGGATATCGCGGCGCGATACCTCGTCTACAAACTCTACTACGCAACTCGCGATCAGGTAGGCCCATGGCAGGAATTGCGCGCTTTGGGTGAGCCTAAGGCCATTGTCGATCGAGCGATGGAGCGTGGATGGGTAACTCTTAAGCAAGACGGTGAGGGCAAAGCGAAAGTGTATAGCGCTGCACTAACAGTCGAGGGACGGCGACTGGCTGTTAGAACCCGTCGATGAGGCCAACGGCAGGGCTCGCATGAGCACGGCTCAACTGCCGCTGAAAATCTCGTAAACGGGCATCGTGGAACAGCGTCCCGGGTTATTGGAGACCTGTTGGACAGGGTCTCGCGGATCTCAGCCGAGGTCTTGAAAGATTTGGCGTCCCCTACGGGATTCGAACCCGTGTCGCCGCCGTGAAAGGGCGGTGTCCTAGGCCTCTAGACGAAGGGGACATAGGGCCAAAGAGCGGCAGCATTTAGCGGCTCGCGGCCGGCAAATCAAGCCAGCACTGAGCCCGCCGCCGGGGCAGCGTCATCGATCTGCAGGCGCACACTGTCGCGGCCGCAATAGCGGTCGATGCGCAAGGCGCCCGCGACATGCAGCACGGGCCGTGCCGGATCGAGCAAGGCCGGCCCGAGCGCCGTCTGGCTGGCGCGAAAGGCGATGGCCTCGATGCGGCCGCGCTCGGCGCCGACGAGCGAGCAGCGCACGTGGCCCTCGCCTACCGGCTGCGCGTGATTGACGCGCACCGAGGTGAGCGCGAAGCGCGGCAGGGCGTTGCCGGCGCCGAACGGCCCTGCCCGTTCGATCATGCCGACCAGCTCCTGTGTCGCCGCGCCCGGTGCCAGGGCGGCGTCGATGCCGAGCTCGCGCATGGCGGGCGCCACGCCGAGCTGCGGCGCAATCCTTTCGTCCAAAAACTTCGCAAGGTCGATCAGCGTGTCCTTGGCCACGGTGAGGCCGGCGGCCATGGCGTGCCCGCCGCCGTTCACCAGCAGGCCCGCCTGCCGCGCCGCGATCACCGCCGCGCCGAGATCGACGCCCTTGACCGAGCGGCCCGATCCCTTGCCCAGCCCGCCGTCCATGCCGATGACGAAGGCCGGCCGGCCGTAGCGTTCGACCAGGCGGCTCGCGACGATGCCGATCACCCCGACATGCCAGCCTTCGCTCTCGACCACGAGCGCCGACGGCAGTCCCTTGCGGTCGGGACCGTAGAGGCCCTCGATGCGCGTGATCGCCTGGTCCAGCACCTCGCGTTCGATGGCGCGGCGCTCGGCGTTGAACTCGTCCAGCCTGAGCGCCAGCGCGCCGACCTCCTCCGGATTGTCACTCGACAGCAGCCGCGCGCCGAGATCGGCCTGTCCGACGCGGCCGCCGGCATTGACGCGTGGGCCCAGCATGAAGCCGAGATGGTAGGCGCCCGGCGGTTCACGCAGGCGCGCCACGTCGGCCAGCGCGGCCAGGCCGATGTTGCTGCGGTCGGCCATCACCCGCAGGCCCTGGCGCACCAGCGCCCGGTTGACGCCGGTCAGCGGCACGACATCGCACACAGTCCCCAAGGCGAC
>DATGZZ010000584.1:0-2285 GCA_035296945.1 Reyranella sp. | reverse complement strand
CGAAGTGTTCAGCGGCAAGCGCCGCTACCTGCTGGAGCCTCCCGTCATCCCGGGGGCGGGCTGTATCGGCCGGGTGCGCCAAGTGGGGCCCGATGCGACCGAACTCGCCGTCGGTGACTGGGTGTTCTGCGACCCCACGGTTCGCTCGCGCGACAATGCTCAGGCGCCGGACATCATCCTGCAGGGCCTGACCGCAGGCAGCGAGCGCGCCAAGCGCCTGCAGACCTATTTTCACGACGGCTCGTGGGCCGAGCGCACCCGCGTGCCGACGGAGTGTGCCGTGAGCATCGGGCCGCTCGGCGATGGCGAGGCCGTCTCGTGGTGCGCATTCGGCAACTTCGTCGTGCCGTACGGCGGCTACGTCGCGGCCAACCTGCGGCCGGGAGAGACCGTCCTGGTGAACGGTGCGACCGGCGCCTTCGGCAGCGGCGGCGTTGCCGTGGCGCTGGCGATGGGTGCCGCCATGGTGATCGCCACGGGCCGCAACCAGCAGGCCCTCGACGATCTCAGGCGACGCTTCGGCGAGCGCGTGCGACCGGTCCGCATGGTCGTCGACGAAGAGCGCGATCGCAAAGCCATCCTCGACGCAGCGCCGGCGCCGATCGACTGCGTGCTCGATCTCCTGCCGCCGGCGGCCACGCCGGCCCAGGTGCGAGCCGCACTGCTTAGCGTGCGGCCCTACGGGCGCGTCGTCCTGATGGGCGGCATCGGTCCGGATGTGGCAGTCCCGTATTCCTGGCTGATGCGCAATTGCATCACCATCCGCGGCCAGTGGATGTATCCACGCGACTCCATTGCGCGTCTGATCGCGATGGTGCGGGCGGGATTGCTGCCGCTCGGGCAGCACCAGGTTGAATGCTTCAGCCTGGACGATGTGAACGAGGCGGTTGCTCATGCCGCGGCCAATGCTGGTCCCTTCAACATGACCGTGCTGCGGCCCGAGCTCGCCACGTCACGGTGATCTTACGGCTCGTGCGCGCGGCTTGGGACCAATGACAGCACTGCCAGCAAGCGGGGTGGCCCGCACAGTCCATGGTGTGACGCCGCCGTCGGCCCCCCAGGGGTGGCGCCTCCTGGAGCCCAAAAAGTCGCAACAAAAGAATAAGCCCTTCGCCGGCGGGCGCGCTGCGATCTGGCCTATACTAACTATAGTTATTGACAAGAACGGTGGTTCTGGATAGAGTCACGGGGCGTTTATCGCTCTACGCATCGTCCATCCGATTGCCAATGCCGAGAGGGGGCCGCGTGCGCGCAAAGCGGCCCCTCTCGCGGCACACACGCTTGGCTACTCCGCCGCGACGGCGAGGGGATGGCCGGTCGGTGCCTCGATCAGCCTGGGCTTCTCGGCCGGCCGCTTGACCCGGAACCAGGCGGCGTAGAGCGCCGGCAGGAAGAGCAGGGTGAGGGCGGTCGCGACCAGCAGGCCGCCCATCAGCGCCACTGCCATCGGCCCCCAGAAGACGCTGCGGGAGAGCGGGATCATGGCGAAGATGGCGGTGCCGGCGGTGAGCAGGATCGGCCGGGCGCGGCGCACGGTGGCGTCGATCACCGCGTCCCAGGCCGAGTGGCCGGCGGCGAGGTCCTGGTCGATCTGGTCGACCAGGATCACCGAGTTGCGCATGATCATGCCGGCGAGCGCGATCACGCCGAGCAGCGACACGAAGCCGAAGGGCTGGTTGAACACCAGCAGGAACAGCGACACGCCGATCAACCCCAGCGGCGCCGTCAGCACCACGAGTGCCAGCTTGGAGAAGCTCTGCAGCTGGAGCATCAGGAACAGCATCATCAGGAAGGCCATGACCGGCATCATCTTGAAGATGGAGCCCTGGCTCTTGGCGCTCTCCTCGCTGTCGCCGCCGACTTCGATGCGGTAGCCAGCCGGCAGCTCGGCGCGCACGGGGGCCAGCGCCGTGTCGATGCGGGCGGCGACGTCGGGACCCTGCACGCCGTCGATCACGCCGGCGCGCACCGTCATCAGGAGCTCCTTGTTGCGCCGCCACAGGATCGGCTCCTCGAGCTCGAAGCGGAGGGTGGCGAGTTGGGCCAGCGAGACCACGCCGCCGTTGCCGGTGCGCAGGTTGATCGCCTCCAGGCCCTCGACGCTGAGGCGCTCGGCGGGCACGGCACGGGCCACGACGTCGATCGCCTCGGTGCGGTCGCGGTACTGCGTCACGGTCACGCCCGACAAGAGCGTCTGCAGGGTGTTGCCCAGAAGCTGCGAGTCTACGCCGAGCGCACGCGCCTTGTTCTGGTCGACCTCGAGCCGCACCGTCTTGGCGAGCTCG
>DATGZZ010000583.1:0-2084 GCA_035296945.1 Reyranella sp. | reverse complement strand
ATGCCGGCCGAGTTCGGCAAGGAAGACGCCACGCGCCGCCTCGACGTAAGGGCTGCCGTCGATCGAGGGCAGCGCGGCGAGGCCTGCAGCGGCGCCATCGGCCCGGCCGATCGCGACGGCACGCGCCAGCTCGACGACCGGTGACGGATCGAGCGTGCATAGATGATCGTAGATCGCGGCGATCCGTGACCAGTCGGTGTCAGCCGCTGTCGCCGCCGTGGCATGCAGCGAAGCGATCTCGGCGCGCAGATGCCACACCGTCAGCTCCTCGCCGCCGGCCGAACGCTCGAGATGGGCAAAGCCCAGGGCGATCAACCCGCGATCCCATTGGCTGCGCGGCTGGTCCTCCAGAAGCTGTGCCACGCCGTCGGGACCGACGCGCGTCGGTAGGCGCGCGGCGGTAAGGGCCAGCAACGCGGCCAGGGCATCGCTCGCGGGCCCCGCCGTCACCGGATGCTGCGCCAGGGCGCGCGCGAGCCGCACGGCTTCGACACAGAACTCGGGCTGCATCAGGGCTTCGCCGGACGACGCCGAATAGCCCTCGTTGAACATCAGGTAGAGAGCGGTGCGCACCGATTCGGCGCGCTCGGACAAGGCCTCGGGGGGCGGCGCCTCGATGGCAACGCCGGCTGACTCCAACTGTCGACGAGCCCGCACCAGGCGCTGGGCGATGGCCGTGGGCTCGCTCAGCAGGCCCGAGGCGATCTGCGGCACGGTGAGGCCGCACACGGTCTTCAGCGCAAAGGTCACGCGCATCTCGGGCGACAGCGCGGGATGGCAGACCGCGAACAGGAGCGCGAGCTCATCGTCGTTGAGCTCGCGGTCGAAGTGGCCGTCGCTCGGCGGCTGCTGCGGCTCGACCGGCAATGTCTCGTCATCGAGGGCGACGTTGCGCGCTTCGTGGCGCAAGAGATCGATGGCGCGGTTCTTCGCCACGATCGCCAACCAAGCCGCGGGCTTGTCGGGCACACCCTTGAACGGCCACGACGACAGCGCCTGCAGGAGCGCATGCTGGACGGCATCCTCGGCGATGGCGATGCGGCCGGCGCCCAGCCGCCGTGCCAGGGCGGCGACCAGCCGGCTCGTCGAATCGCGGGCCAGCGAATCGACGAGCCGCTGGACGGACATCTCAGCCTGCGGCCGCCCGGGCCTGCGCCGGCATGGCGTCGATCGGCCGGATTTCGACCCAGTTGGTGCCGGAGAGCGCGAGGTGCGGGCAATCGCGGGCGATGCTCTCGGCCTCGGCGGCATCCTTGGCCTCGATGACGAAGTAGCCGCCGATCACGTCCTTGGCCTCGGCGTAGGGACCGTCGCTGGCCACCGGCTTGCCGTCCTTGACCCGGATGTGGCGCCCGCCGCCTGCGGCCAGCTTCTCGCCGCCCACCATGCGGCCCTTTTGGCGCAGGGCATCGGCCCACGCCATGTAGCGCTTGGTCATCTCCAGCATCTTCTCGCGCGGCAGGTCGGCGTTATAGTTGGGGAGCTGGTGCAGCAACAACATGTATTGAGCCATTGTCGATCTCCTGTGGTGGTGACGGACGCCGTCACCTCATCGACGTTCGGGTCTGGCGGGAATCGACATTTACCAAGATTTCCTCCCCACGCTTCGCGTGGGGAGGTGGCCGAAGGCCGGAGGGGTCAGAAGCGCGATTTCACTCATGACCCCTCCGTCGCCGTAAGACGGCGCCACCTCCCCAGCTTCGCTGGGGAGGCAGGAACTAAGCCGCCTTCTTCAGGGCCTCCGGATTGATGACATTGATCGGCTTGCCGTCCAGCCAGGCTTCGATGTCCTCGATCGTGCCGGCGTAGAAGTGCCGGTAGCTGTCTTCGACGACATAGCCCAGGTGGGGGATGAGCGTGACGTTCTCGAGCCTGGTGAAAGGATGGCCGGGCGCCACCGGCTCCTTGTCGTAAACGTCGAGGCCGGCATGGGCGATGGTCCGGTTCTTCAGCGCCGCGAGCAGCGCCGCCTCATCGACGATCGGCCCGCGCGAGGTGTTCACCAGAATGGCGCTCTTCTTCATCTTGGCGAGGTCGGCCGCGCCCAGAAGACCGCGGGTGCGGTCGGACAGCACGAGGTGGAT
>DATGZZ010000582.1:0-2786 GCA_035296945.1 Reyranella sp. | reverse complement strand
GACGAACGAGCGGTCGTCCGGCCGGCCGTAGCGGATGTGCGGCGTGCCGTCGGGGTTCTGCACGGCGCTGTGGGCGCCCAGCATCCTGGTATGGCGCCCGCCGCTGGCGAAGCTCCAGGTGCCGCTCAGGCGATAGCCGCCCTCGACGCGGATCGCCTTGCTCTTGTCGTGGCGCGCGCCCCAGGCCAGGCCGGCATAGGGACCTTCGAACATCGCCGCGGCCGCCTCGTGCGGCATCGAAGCGGCCGACGTCGCCATCGACACGTTCGACTGGTTCACGAACCAGGCCGTGCTGGCGTCGGCCCAGGCCAGCGCCTCGCAGGCCTTGGCGTAATCGACGAGAGCCACCTCCTGCCCGCCCATGCTCTTGGGCAGCAGCATGCGCAGCAGGTCCTGGCCGGCCAGCGCATCGACCACCTCTTGCGTGAGCTCGCGGCGGCGGTCCATCTCGGGACCGTCCTTGTCCAGCACCGCCTGCACGGCCCGCGCCCGCTCCTGCGGGCTGGCAAGGACTGGCGAAACTGGATTCTGCATCAAGCGTTCCTCGGCTTTGAATCGGTCGACTATAGTGGTCCCAATCGCATCTGTTCAAAATTCGCCTGCGGACCATTCCGACAGGCGTGCCGTCGGGGGGACACACAAGCCATGCAGATCGGGTTCAACCTGCCGAACTCCGGGCCATTGTCGGCCACGGCCGACATGACGCGCATCGCCAGCGAAGGCGAGGCCATGGGCTTCGATTACCTCACGCTGACCGACCACGTCGTGCTGCCCAACACCAAGGTGCCGGGCTACCCCTACTCCGAATCCGGCCAGTTCTACGAGGATGCGCCGCTCGAGCGGCACGAGCAGATCGTCGGCATGACCTGGATCGCGGCCAAGACCTCGCGCATCCGCCTGGTCGCGGCGGTCCTCGTGGTGCCGCACCGGCCGGCGGTGCTCGCCGCCAAGATGCTGGCGACACTCGATGTGCTGTCGGGCGGACGACTGGTCGTCGGCATCGGCGCGGGCTGGCTGAAGACCGAGTTCGACGCGGTGGTGACGACGCCGTTCGAGGAACGCGGCGCGGTGACCGACGAGTACATCGACACCTTCCGCGTGCTGTGGAGCGAGGCGGCGCCGCGCTTTAGCGGGCGCTACACGAAGTTCGACGGCATCGTGCTGGAGCCAAAGCCGATCCAGAAGCCCCTGCCGATCTGGGTCGGCGGCGAGGCCGGCCCTTCCCTGCGCCGCGTCGCGCGCGTGGGCGACGCCTGGTATCCGATCGGCTCCAACAACAAGCACCTGCTCGACACGCTGCCGCGGCTCAGAGCCGGCATCGGCCGCCTGCGCAAAGCCGTCGCCGAGGCAGGCCGCAAACCGGACTCGGTGGGCGTGAGCTTTCGCGTCAAGCGCTACGGGGCGGCGGTGCCGGCCAAGGCCACGGACGGCGAGCGGCGGCTGTTCTCGGGCAGCGAAGCCGACATCATCGCCGACTTTCGGGCGCTGAAGGAGATCGGCGTGACGGCGATCGACGTCGACTTCGGCGGGCGGCCGGATGCGGCGGCAACGCTGGCCGAAATGAAGCGGTTCAGGTCGGCGGTGATCGAGAAGATCTGACTCTCATAGCTGGGAGCGCGGGCCTCTGGCCCGCTCAGACGCGCATGTGAATGCGCTCATGCGGGCCGGAGGCCCGCGCTCCCAGAAGACCTACTCCGCCGCCATCGCTCCCGGCTTGGCCGAGAGCTTGGCGAGCTCCTCGGCGATCTGCACGGCGTTCCAGGCAGCGCCCTTCAAGAGCTGGTCGCCCGCCACCCACAGCATCAGGCCGTTGGGGTTGGAGAGGTCGCGGCGGATGCGGCCGACATGGACGTCGAGATCGCCGCTGGCCTCGAGCGGCATCGGGAAGTGGTTGGCCGCGGCATCGTCGACCACCTTCACGCCCGGCGCCTTGGCGAGGATGGCGCGCGCCTCCTCGGGCGACAGCGGCTTCTCGAGCTCGAGCGTGATCGCTTCGGAATGCGCGCGCAGCACCGGCACGCGGATGCAGGTCGGCGCGATCGGCAGCTCGGGCAGATGGAACATCTTGCGCGTCTCCTCGACGACCTTGTTCTCTTCTTCGTTGTAGCCGTTCTCGGCCACCTTGGTGTTGTGCGAGAAGACGTTGAAGGCGATCTGGTGCGGGAACACCGCGCGCTTGATCTCCTTGCCGGCCGAGAAGTCGCGCGCCTGGTCCTCAAGCTCCTGCATGGCGGCGGCGCCCGCGCCCGAGGCCGACTGGTAGGTCGACACGATGATGCGCTTCACGCCGGCGGCCTGGTGGATCGGCCACACCGCGACCGACAGGATGGCGGCGGTGCAGTTGGGGTTGGCGACGACGCCGTTGTGCTTGGCCAGGTCGGCCCCGTTCACCTCGGGCACGACCAGCGGCGTGTCGGGGTCCATGCGGAAGGCCGACGAGTTGTCGACCACGACGCAGCCCGCCGCCTTGGCGGCCGGCACGAACTCGCGGCTGCGCGTGGCGCCTGCGGAGAAGAAGGCGATGTCGACGCCCGTGAAGGCGTCGGCTTTCAGCTCTTCCACCCTGTACGGCTTGCCTTTGAACGCGAGCGTCTTGCCGACCGAGCGGGCCGAGGCGAGCAGCTTCAGGGAGGCGACCGGGAAGTTCCGTCGCTCGAGGACGCGGAGGATTTCCACTCCGACCGCGCCGGTGGCGCCCACGATGGCGATGTTCTTGGCGTTCATGATGGCGCGGAACATACAAGAAGCTGCGGGCCGGCGAAAATCGCTATTCTGCGGCCTTTTGA
>DATGZZ010000581.1:0-5047 GCA_035296945.1 Reyranella sp. | reverse complement strand
TACGCCGACGCCCACTGTCCCGGAGGCCGTGGCACCGCCGTATCCGCCGGCCAGGGAGCCTGGCGCGATGTTGCCGGGCGCGAGCACTACCCACACCATGTGGGCTTCCTTGGTGAAGCCGATGTCGATGCCGAACTTCTGGATCGTGCCGGTGTAGCGCTCGGCCGTGCCGTTCGTGCGGGTGAACAGGCAGCTCAGGTCCTTGGACGAGCCGAACACGAAGCCGATGCCACCGGCGACATTGCAGGTCAACGAGCCGACGTTGGCGCCCGACCGTCCGGCCGCCTGTGGCGTGCCGGGTGTCGCCGGCGCCTGGGCATAGGCCGCAATTCCAACGACCAGCGACGCAGCACCTGCCGCCGTCAATATCGATCGCAGCATGGGAATTCTCCTGTTGTGGCTGAGCGCGCTCGGGCAATGCGAGCACGTCGCAACAACGCTATCGGAGGCACAAGGCTGCATGGTGGCGGGACCGGCCGCCCTGTGGGCTACTTTCCACCTGTCGGTAAGGCGCCCGTAAGCCGCCGAGACGAGAGTCGTCGGGAAGGACCGGGCAAACCCTCTTCTCCCGGTTCGACCGCCCTCCTCCCTGAAGCAACCTGAGGCGGTCGTGAACGGCGCGGGATTTCGGTCCCGCGCCGTTTGCGTTGCGGGAGGGATCGCCGGCCAGGCTAGTCGCCCGACTGGCCGCGGGCCTTCAGCACGTAGCCCATGGCCCGGAACTCCGAATCGCGGCGGATGCGGCCGGCGACCGCCGGATCGCCGTCGCGATTGGAGACCTCGATCAGCCTCTCGGTCTCGGCGCTGCAGGCCAGGGCCGCGGCTTGCGCGACCGAGGCGGCGTCCAGGCTCATGGTGCCGTCGGCGGCGGCGTTCTTGGACAGGCAGGCATCGCGCGCCTTGTACGAATCGTCGATCCGCGTCTGCAGCCTGCCGTCGCTCGAGGTGTGATAGGCACCCGCGCAGCCACCGAGCAGCAAGACAACCAGGACAAGAGCGATTCGCATGAAACAAGGCCTCGATTCATGCCGGCAGGCGCCGGCCAAGCCATTGATACAACGCCGTCATCCGTCCGTCAGCCCGTGACGTACTGCTATCTTGACGGCGTTGTGCATGTATTGAATTAAGGGCCGGGTCCGCGGGGTGCTGTATGCGATACGTTCTCGTCCTTGTCGTTTTGTTGCTCGCAGCGTGCGAGGGAAGCTTCGTGCGGTCGGGCGACCTGGGACGCAAGGTCAATATCGACAAGAGCTACGAGGCCCGCGACGCCTGCCTTTCACGGAACGCCGCGGCGGACGGCGTCGGCAGCGAGGATCCGGCGACGCTCGCGACCGCGGTGGCGCTGGCCTGCAGCGCCGAAACGGACAAGCTGATTTCCGCCTCCGACCTCAGCGGCGATACCAAGGTCGCCAACCAGATCCGCAAGGACAGCGAGTTCAGGGCCCTGGGCTTCGTCATGAAGGCGCGCGGCCAGGCGATCTTCTGAGGGATGGCGGAAGAGAGTGGGAGTCGAACCCACTAAGAACCGGCTAACGGCCCTCTCTGGCTTTGAAGGCCAGCCGCCCCACCGGGAGCGCTTCCCCTCCGTCGTCGATCATTCCCCAGAACGAAGGCGCTGTCACCTCTCGGCAGACGCGCCTGCGGGACCGAACTGTTCCAGCTTCTGCGGCACCGTACGGCGCAGATCGCCGCGGCGGATGGTGATGCCGTGGCGGTCGAAGAATTCGAGGATCAGGATCGCCACCTTGCGGCCGTTGTCGAGCTTGTCACGGAACTCGGCGGCGGTGAAGTCGCGGCCGAAGGCGTGGGCGATGGCGATCATCTCGGCGACCACGGGCCGCAGGAAATACTGGTCGGGCGCCACCTCGACGACGCGGCCGACCTTAGCCAGCCGCTGCAGCAGCTTGCGCATCTCCGCCTCGGGCACCGAGTAGGCGCTGGCGAAGTCGCGCACGCGCGGCGGCTTGTAGCGCTCGCGAATGAGATCGGCCGAGATCTTGCGCCACAGCCCTTCGTCGCGCGCGCCGAGCGTCAGTGAATGGCCGGGCAAGCGCAGGAAGGCACCGTCGACCATCACGGCCTTCGCCTTGATCTCGTGGTCGAGCAGCGCCTTGAACACGGCAGGCGGCCAGCGTTTCTTCAAGGTGAGCCGCAGGCGCTCGGGCTGCAGGCCAGGCGCGTCGGGCTTGGCCTCGTGATGGGCTTTCAGCGTGTCGACGATATCCTTGCGCGCCGCCGCCAGGGTTTCGGCCAGGAAGCCGAAGCCCTCGAGCTTGGCGCCGCCCGCTGCCTGCAGGAGCTTGTCGACGTCGACCGGCCGCAGATTGCGCGCCAGGCCGAAGCGGCCGGTCTCGACGAAGCCCGCTTCCAGCCGCAGGAACCTGGGCAGCACCTCCGGATCGGGCTCGGCGAGGGCCACAAGCTCGGCCAGCCGGCGCTCCGAGCGGCGGTTGCGCGGCGGCCCGAAGGGATCGATCACGGCGGCGCCCGCCATCGTGCGAATCGCCGAGGGATCGCGCAGGATGACGCGGTCGCCCGCGAGTGCGCCGACCTTGTCCTCGAGCACGAGCTGGGCCAACGCCGTGTCGCCGGGCGCGAGCTTGTCGCCCTCCAGCAGCGCCACGCGGCCCATGATGTGGGCCGCGCCGAGATGAACGTGCACGGGAGACCAGTGCTTCATCGGCTGGCCCTCCGACGCAAGCAGGCTCAGCCGGACGTCGAGCCGGTCGGTCGGCGCGTGCAGCTCGGGACTGACCACCCAGTCGCCGCGCCGGATGGCGTCCTTCGACAGCCGCGGACCGGTGAGATTGAGGGCGCAGCGCTCGCCGGCGCGGCCGATCTCGGCGGCCCGGTTCTGGGCATGCAGGGAACGCACCCGCGCCTCCAGGCCCGACGGCGTCAGCAACAGGCGGTCGTCGACCTTGATCTCGCCGGCATGGACCGTACCTGTCACCACGACGCCCGCACCCGACAGCACGAAGCTGCGGTCGACGGCGAGTCGGGCAAAGCCCGTGGCGCCCTTGCTGCTTTCGCCCAGCGCCAGGAGCCTCGCCTTCAGCTCGTCGACGCCGCGGCCGCTCAGCGCCGACACCGGCACGATCTCAGCCCCCTTGAGCGAGGTCGCGGCGAGCAGCGTCTCGACCTCGGCCATGCGCTCGAGCAGCTGGTCGTCGTCGGCCAGGTCGGCCTTGGTCAGCGCCACGACGCCACGGTCGAGGCCGAGCAGGTCGATGATCTGCAGGTGCTCGACGGTCTGCGGCTTGATGCCCTCGGCGGCTGAAACGATCAGCAGCGCGGCGTCGATGCCGGTGGCGCCGGCCAGCATGTTGTGCACGAAGCGCTCATGGCCCGGCACGTCGACGAATCCCAACTGCCGGCCGTCACCAAGGTCCGAGTAGGCGTAGCCGAGATCGATGGTGATGCCGCGCGCCTTCTCCTCTTTGAGGCGGTCGGCATCGACACCGGTCAGCGCTTTCACCAGCGCCGTCTTGCCGTGGTCGATATGGCCCGCGGTGCCGACGATCATGGCTCGGCCCTCATGACGACGCTCGGGCCAATTTCAGGAACCCCGCGGCGAGCTCGCCGGCGCCACCCGCTTCTGCCTGTTCCAGCCAGTGCAGCGCCTGGGCACGGTCGCGCGCCACGCCCTTGCCGGCGAGATAGGCCGCACCCAGCATTGCCTGCGCCTCCGCATGGCCGAGCTTTGCGGCCCGCTCCCACCATTCGGCTGCCAGCGCGGGATCGCGCGGCACGCCGAGTGCGTTGTGATGAATGTCGCCCAGCCGCGCCATCGCACCGGCGCGGCCCTGCGCTGCCGCCTTCTCGGCCCAAGTACGCGCACCGACATAGTCCTGCGCGCAGCCGCCGCCTAAAAGCTTCATCCACGACAGCATGTCCTGGGCGTCGGCATCGCCCTGCTCCGCCGCTTTTTCGTACCAGCGCGCCGCCGCTTCCTGGTCCTGCTCGACGCCCCAGCCTTCGTAGCAGCAGAGCGCGAGATTGCGCTGGCCGCCGACATCGCCCTGCTCGGCGGCGCGGCGCAACCAGTCGACGGCCTTCGCATGGTCCCGCTCGACGCCGCGGCCCTCGAGGAAGGCCGCACCCATGTTGCTCTGCGCCCGCGCATGGCCGCGATGAGCAAGCGGCGCCCACAGATCGAGGGCGACGCCATGGTCGCCGGCATTCCAGGCGGCAAGCGCCTTGGCCAGCCGACGCTCGGCACCGAACATCCTACCCAGCCACGACACGGAGCTTGTCCAACTGGCTTGCGAACGCCGCCTCGTCGTCGAGGGTGCGCAGGTCGAAGTAAAGCGCGCCGTCGCCGATGCGGCCGATCACGGGAATCGGCAGGCCGCGAAAGGCGGCGGCCAGGCGATCGAGGCCCTTGCCGCGTACGGCGATCGCGAACGACGGCAGCAGGTCGACCGGCAAGGCGCCCGAGCCGATCTGGCCGCGCACCGGCTCGATGCCGACCGCGGCATCGGACCCGATCGCCTTGGCGACGACGGGCAGCAGGCGCTCGGCCTGCGCCTTGATCTCGTCGGCCGGCCGGGCGAGCGCGCGCACCGTCGGCAGCCGCTCGGCCAGCCGCGTCGGGTCGGCATAGAGCCGCAGCGTTGCCTCCAAGGCCGCGAGCCGCACCTTGTCGAGGCGCAGCGCACGTTTCATCGGATTGCGTGCGATGCGCTCGATCAGATGGCGGCGGCCGACGATCAGCCCGGCCTGCGGGCCGCCCAAAAGCTTGTCGCCGGAGAAAGTCACCACGTCTATGCCGGCCTCGATCGCCTCGCGCGCCGTGGGCTCGTGCGGCAGACCCCAGGTCTCGAGATCGACCAGCGTGCCGCTGCCCAGATCCTCGATCAGCGGCAGTCCCTTTTCGCGGGCGAGCGGCACCAGCTCGGCGGCCGACACCGACTTGGTGAAGCCGGATACCGCGTAGTTCGAGGGATGGACCTTCATGATCGCCGCGGTGTCGGGACCGATCGCGGCGGCATAGTCCTTGAGATGCGTGCGGTTGGTGGTGCCGACCTCGACCAGCCGGCAGCCG
>DATGZZ010000580.1:0-3472 GCA_035296945.1 Reyranella sp. | reverse complement strand
ATGGCAATGATCGCCGTCAGCAACATCAGCACGCCACCCGCGATCAGGATGCCGCGCACGATCCAGCGCGCCCACGCCGATTCGCGGCCGGCCAGGTGATAGCCGATGGTCAGCACAGCCGGTCGGTAGTCGTCGATCTGGCGGTAGAACCAGCCGTGGCTGCGGTCGCCGACCCAGTTCCAGTGGCCCGAGACGGTGCTGCCGCCGCTGCTCAGCCAGGCGATCTCGTTGGGCTCGGACGCCCACATGGCGGCCAGCACCGGATCGTTGACTTCGTCGAGGTTGGACAGCCGCCCGCGGGTGCGCTGCTCGGCGCCGCCCTGCTCCTTGCCGAGCCAGGGATGGGCCAGCACCTTGTCGCGGCCGGCCAGGATGAACGGCTTGCGCCCGCCCGCGAGCTCGAGGCTCTTGACGAAGCGCGACAGGTCCGACGTGCCGATGGCTGCACCAATGACGCCGCGGAACTGCCCGCGCACGCGGATCGGCACGGTGATCGGCAGGATCGGTTCGCCGACGACGAGCGACCACTGCGGCTCGGCCCATTGCGGACCGTTCACGGTGCGGGCCTGGGCGAGCAGCGCATTCGTGAACGGCAGGTTCTCGCGCCGCTCCGGCCGCATGCTGCGGTCGTCACGCGTGAAGCGCACCGGCTCGCCGTCGACGGGGATGACGACAAAGCCCACGGTCTGTGGCGTGGCAGCAAGCGCGCCCAGCGCGAAGCTCTTCCATTGCTCGCGGTCGTCGAAGTCGATGTCGCCCTTGGCCACGGCCTCGCTGATATAGGCGAGCTGGTCGCGCACCGGCTCGAGATGCGCCCGCAGGCGCTGCTCGATCATGTCGACCGTGACCTCGTTGAGCTGGCGCGACGAGTTGTCGAAGTTGCTCTGCGCGGCGAAGTAGGCGATGCCGATCACCGGCACCATGGCGAGGAAGATCAGGCCGACGAGCACGACCGGCAGCAGCCGCGCAATCGGCCAGCCGGCGGGCTTTGCTGGTGCTTCGAGGGACGTGGCCTGCGGCCCGTTCATCGGTCGTGGGCCGGAGCCCGTCAGTTCAAGCACCATCGCAGCGAGGTCCGTGGCTGTTGCGGCGGGCCATCGTGGTGGCGCAGCACGTCAAAAAAGTGGCGATGGAGCCGCTCATCAGGCTTCGTTTCAGCGTTGCGAAGGCCTTCGGCTAGATCTGCCGGTTTTCTCGACGCGCGATGGCGGCTTCCAACCTCGTTCTTCGTTCAAGTCGCGCGCTGTTGTGGGGCTGTCCTTTGCCACGCGTGCGAGATGATCGCGCAATTCAGCTGCGGCGGCCGCCCCGATGACAACAGGCAGTTTCACCCGTACTTCTGCCTCAACTCCGCCCGCAAGTCCTCCCATCGGATGCTTTTGGAAGGGTCACGCTTGAAGGCTTCGACGCGCTGACGGAGCTCCGCCACGAGTTGGGCTTCCAGGGGCCGATTGAGATCCAAAGCGGCCGATGCGCTGGAAACCCCTTGCTGCGCGTCTTTGGCGATGCTCAGCCACAGGCGGTCGATCAGCGCCAGCCGCTCTTCGACGCTCAGCGTCTCGGGATCGAAATCGGGTATGGACATGTCTCCATTGTAGTGGCCACCGTTCGGTGCGGCGAATCACCGTCGGCTGAGCTGCTCTCTCACCGCGGTGGCAGCCGACCGCTGATCCTGTATCATCCGGGGTATCCGGGCACGACCGGACACCTCGATTCAGGACGCAAGCCATGCCGGTCATCGACTATGCGGCACTGCCGGAATTTCCCATGCGGCCCGGCATCACCGGCAAGTGGATCGCCAGCCGCGAACGCGGTGCCGACAGTGTCGGCGTCCTCGCCAACACCATACAGGCCGGTTGCGGAGCTCCGCTGCATCGCCACGAGTACGAGGAGGTCATCCTCGTCGAGGCCGGCAAGATCTGGGTCGAGATGGACAAGGTCCGCACGACGGCGACACCCGGACAATGCGTGATCATTCCCGCCAACAAGGCACATGCCTGGGGCAATGACGGGCCCGAGGTCCTGCGGGTGCTGTTCGTGTGGAACTCGCCCGAGCCGTTCGCGCCGGGCAAGAGCACCTATCTCGAAGGCGCGCCGCCCGCCGTCACCTGACGGTCAGAGCTTGGCGCCCGAGGCCTTCACCGGCGCCTGGAAGCTTTTGACCTGGCTGGCGACGAAGGCGGTGAACTCGGCCGGGCTCATCGGCTTGGTGACGAAGCCGAGATCGCCCAGGCGTTCGACGATCTTGGGATCGGCCAAAACTTCGGCGGCGGCCTTGTGCAGCTTGGCCTGCGCATCGGCTGGCATGCCGGCGGGCGCAGAGATGCCGACGAAGTTCTCGGCCACCAGCTTCGGGTAGCCGAGATCGGTGACCAGCGGCACGTCGGGCGCGGAGGGCGCCTTCTGCGTCGAGGTGAGCGCGATCATGGTGAGCTTGCCGTCCTTGGCGAGCGGCAGCACCTCGGTCAGCGTCACCACGGCAAAGTCGAGCTGGCCCGCCATCATGTCCTGGAACATCGGCGCGGCGCCGCGATAGCCGATATGCTCCATGTTCAAGCCGAGCTCGGCCTTGAACATCTCGCCGATGATGTGGCCGATCGAGCCCTGGCCGCCCGAGCCGAACGGCACCGGCTTGCCCTGGCCTTTGATCCAGGCGATCAGCTCCGGCATGGTCTTGGCCGGCACGGCAGGCCGCACGACGAAGGCGTTGGCAACCGAGCCGATGTAGACGACGTGGGAAAAGTCCTTGATCGGGTCGTAGGGCGGCTTGTCGAACAGGTAGGGCGCGATCGAGAGCGGTGCGGAGTTCGACAGCATCAGCGTGTGATAGTCGTCCTTGGCCGCCAGCACGAAGTTGGCGCCGATGGTCGTGCCGCCGCCCGGCTTGTTGTCGACGATCACGGTCTGGCCGAGCTTGTCCGACAGCGGCCCCGCGACGACGCGCGCCGCGGCATCGGACGCGCCGCCGGGCGGGAAGGTGACGATGAGTTTGACCGGCCGGTTGGGCCACGGCGCCTGTGCCGAAGCACTACCGGCGAAGGCGAGGCTGGCGGTCATTCCAAGAAGCTGTCTGCGTGCGATCATCGTTTCCCCCAAGCGTTCAATCGCCTGAGTAGCAACGACCGTGCCGCGCGTCAGGCCCCGCCACGAAAAAGTGAGAAGCCCCAGGGCGTCATTTTCAGCGGCAGGTGATAGTGCTGCGCAAGGTCTGCGACGCCGAAGCGATACGGTACGACTTCAAGGAAAGCGGGCGTCGGGATGGCGACACCCTGGGCACGGTACCAATCGCCGATGTGGAAGAGGGCTTCGTAGGTGCCGGTAAGCGGTGTCGGACCTTCCAGCGTGCCAGGCTTGGCTGTTTGCGCATCGACCAACAGTTTGCCGTCGGGGCCGCGCAGTTCGACCCGCAGGCCCGCGGCCGGCACGCCGCGGGAGACGTCGTAGACGTGAATCGAGATGCCGCCGGCCATCA
>DATGZZ010000579.1:0-2483 GCA_035296945.1 Reyranella sp. | reverse complement strand
GGTCTTGGTGCCGCGCGAGTATCCGGCGGTCGAAACGCTTATCGCGGCGCCGATCCGTTCCCTGGCGCACGTCTATGGCTGGATTTGCGCCACCGGCAAGCTCGGCCTGCCCGAGTTCACCCACGAGGATGAGCAGCTTCTGGAGGCGTTTGCCGCCCAGGTCGGCCGCATCTACGAGAACGTCAGCCTCAACGCCGAACTGCGCCGCCAAGCCGACGATCTGCGGCACGCCGTGGCCGAGCGCCGCCTGGCCGAGCGCCAGAACGACCGCATCTTCGAAACGTCGCAGGATCTGATCCTGGTGAGCGATAGTCAGGGCAAGCTCCTGCAGGCCAGTCCCAGCTCGGTGAAGGTGCTGGGCTATCGGCCGGAAGAAATGATCGGCCAGTCGGGTGCGGCATTCGCTTTTCCCGATGACCTCGAGGCAAACCGCAACGAGATGCGCGCGGCTCGCCGCGGCACCGCTGTCCGGCATTTCCGCTGCCGCTATGTCCACAAGGATGGCCGTCCGGTTCCGTTGGACTGGATGGCGGTTTGGTCAGAGCCCGATCGCGAGCATTACTTCATCGGCCGCGACATGACGGACTACGACCATACCGAGCAGCAGCTCCGGCAGGCCCAGAAGATGGAGGCGGTCGGCCAATTGACCGGCGGTGTGGCGCACGACTTCAACAACATCCTCATGGTCGTCATGGCCAACGTCGAAAACCTGCAAGAGGATGGGCGCCTCCATCCCGAGCTAGGCAAGCAGACGGGCAGGATCAGCGATGCCGCGCAGCGTGCGGCCGATCTGACGCGGCAGCTTCTGGCGTTCTCGCGCAAGCAGGCTCTGTTGCCGCGGCCGACGAACATCAATCAACTGGTCAGCGCCACCGCCAAGCTGTTGCACCGCACGCTCGGCGAGCAGGTCCAGTTGGAGCTCAGCCTTGCCGGCGATGCGTGGGATGCCGAGATCGATCGAGCACAGCTCGACTCGGCCATCGTCAACCTTTGCATCAATGCCCGCGATTCCATGTCCGCTGGCGGCCGCCTGGTCATCGAGACCCGTAACGCAACACGGCCGGAGGATCTTGCCGTGCTGGCGGCGGAGGGCGCGGTCGGCGAGTTCGTCATGTTGAAGGTGACCGATACCGGCGCGGGCATCCCAGCGGGCGTTCTGGCCCGGGTATTCGAGCCATTCTTCACGACCAAGCCGGTCGGCAAGGGAACCGGGCTCGGCCTCAGTATGGTCTACGGCTTCATCAAGCAGTCCAAGGGGCATGTGCGGATCGACAGCGAGGTCGGCCGCGGGACGTCGATTTCGCTTTTCCTGCCGAAGAGCGCCATCCGGCAGGGCGACGCGGCAGCCGGCCAACGAGCGCCGGTATTGCGGGGCAAAGAGCAAATCCTCGTCGTCGAGGACGACGAGGCCGTGCGTGTTTCCGTCCTGCACCAGCTGCGCAGCCTGGGCTACGCGGCCTCGGAAGCGTCCGACGGCGACGCCGCTCTGGCGGCTTTCCAGGCGGCCGCACGGCCCTTCGACTTGCTGCTCACCGACTTGATCATGCCGGGCGTGGTCAACGGCAAGGCGTTGGCCGACGACGTCAAGAGCCGATGGCCGGATACCCGCATCATCTTCATGACGGGCTATGCAGAGGATCCCATCATCAACCATGGCCGGCTTGACGCCGGCGAGCTGCTGTTGAACAAGCCATTTCGCAAGAGCGAGCTGGCGCAGGCCGTTCGACAGGTTCTGGACGGCACTTCCGGGTCTGGAATCGGCCCATCGCCATGACGGTCGCGCTGCAATCGACAGGACATCTGCGGCGTTCTGCGATCGACCCTCGGCACCCGTAGGATCTCGACCACTGGCGGCGCCCATCAAGAGTTCACTCGTGCAGCAACACGCTCAGGAGGGAACTGTGGATCTGTAGATGGCCGTTGTACTCGATGAAGCCCAGTTTCCTGAACTTGTTCATGAAGTGGCTGACCCGGGGCCGGGTCGTGCCGATGATCTCGGCCAGCGTCGCCTGGCTGATCGACGTCGTGATCGGCTGGGGCCCGCCATCCTTGCCGAAATTCGCCAGCAGCAGGAGGGTTCGCGCTAGCCGCTTCTCGCTGGAATTGAAGAGCTGGTCGACCAGGTCCTCCTCGACGCGGCTGTTGCGCGTCAGCAGATGCCTCATGAACACCTCGCCGAACTCCGGCTCATCCTGGAGCAGGCGGACCATCTCGGTCCTGGCGACCCGCACGATCTCGCTTTCGCTCATCGCCTTGGCCGTCGCCAAGCGCCGCGGCTGGCCGATCAGGCAGCCCTCGCCGAAGAATTCGCCGGCGCCCAGCACGCCGACCACGGCCTCCTTGCCCTGCTTGGAGGTGACGACGATCTTGTTCCTGCCTTTCTGAATGTAGAACACCGCATCGGCCAGAGCGGATTGGCGGAATATGACCGCATTGCGGGCAATTGAGGACAGGGTGCGGCCGTGATTGACGGTCGAGAGGAA
>DATGZZ010000578.1:0-5840 GCA_035296945.1 Reyranella sp. | reverse complement strand
GGCTCGTCGGGCGCCAACCCGTTCGCCTGCATCGCCGCCGGCATCGCCTCGCTGTGGGGCCCGAGTCATGGCGGCGCCAACGAAGCCGTCATCAACATGCTGAACGAGATCGGCGGCAAGCAGAACATCCCGGGCTTCCTGAGCCGCGTGAAGGACAAGCAGGACCACACCCGCCTGATGGGCTTCGGCCATCGCGTCTACAAGAACTACGATCCGCGCGCCAAGGTGATGCGCCAGACCTGCCACGAGGTGCTGACCTCGCTCGGCATCAACCACGATCCGCTGCTCGAGCTCGCCATGGAGATGGAGCAGATCGCGCTCAAGGACGACTACTTCATCTCCAAGAAGCTCTATCCCAACGTCGATTTCTACTCGGGCATCATCTTCCGGGCGATCGGCATCCCGACCTCGATGTTCACCGTTCTCTTTGCCGTGGCGCGCACCGTCGGCTGGATCTCGCAGTGGAACGAGATGATCGAGGATCCCGACCAGAAGATCGGCCGCCCGCGCCAGCTCTACAATGGCCAGACCGAACGGCCCTACAAGCCGCTGCACATGAGAGGCTAGGGAATCAGATCGCTATCCTGGGAGGAGAAGCGAGACATGGCACGATCATCGCGAGGGCCGCGTCAGGCAACGACCTGGGCGGCCGAGCAAAACCCCCGGCCGCTGCCGCGCATCGTGCGGCTCGGCCGGCCGGCCAACGACAACGTCCGTCACCTCGGACCGCTGACGCTCGCGCTGTACGGCACGTTTGCCGCAGCCGTCGTCCTGTTTGCCCTGGTGCACTGGCAGATTATCTAGCTATTTGCAGGCGGCCAGGTGCTCGGCGCTGACGCCGACCTGCACGATGCGCGGCTTGTCGACTCCGGCCACGCCGACATACTTGAAAACACGATTGTCGATCTCGCGCTTCTGCGCCGGTTGCACCACCGTCGCCGCCGTGCCGGCGATCAGCGGCCAGAAGGCCGAGGCCTGCGGCTGTCTGGCCGGGTCGCGGTCGAAGGTGAAGTCGATGCCGGTGTTGGTGAGATAGGCGCGGCCGCTGGAATCGGTGATCCAGAATTCCTCGATCGACGACCTCGCCGCGATGTCCTTCAGCGCCGCGTTGATCTCGGCGGGCTTCATGCCGGCCTTCTCGGCGGCGGCGACATAGTTGGCCGCAAGCAGCGCCTGGCCGATCATGTACTTGGCCACGACGGCTTCGCAGTCCGCCGCCTGTGCCGGCAGGCCGATCGCGAGGATCAGGGCGCAGACGACAGACCGAACAGCGGTCACTTGCGCTCGATCAGCTCGATCTTGTAACCGTCGGGATCCTCGACGAAGGCGATCACGGTGGTGCCGAACTTCACCGGGCCGGGTGCGCGCGTGACCTTGCCGCCGGCCTTGGTGACCTCGGCGCACATGCCCGCGACGTCGGGCACGCCGACCGCGAGATGGCCGAAGCCCGAGCCGAGCTCGTAGGGTTCGTGGCCATAGTTGTAGGTGAGCTCGACGACGCAATGCTCCTTCTCGTCACCATAGCCGACGAAGGCCAGCGTGTACTTGCCCTCCGGCACGTCGCGCTTGCGCAGGAGCTTCATACCCATCGGACCTGTGTAGAAAGCGAGCGACTTGTCGAGGTCGTGCACGCGCAGCATCGTGTGCAGCATGCGCGCGTTGGTGGCGGTGTCGGGCATCGTCCCCTCCTCTACCTGATCATGGCGGCGAAAGTCGCCTCGGCCGCGACCTTGCCCTCGACGATCCCCGTGCCGGAGAACTTCCAGACGTTGGCGCGGCTCTGGATCTTCTCGACGTGCAGCTCCAGGCGGTCGCCCGGCACGACCGGCCGGCGAAAGCGCACGCCGTCGATCGACATGAAGTAGACAAGCTTGCCGTCCGCGTCCTGGCCCAGGCTCGACATGACCAGCACGGCGGCGGTCTGCGCCATCGCCTCGATGATCAGCACGCCCGGCATCACCGGCTCGGACGGGAAATGGCCCTGGAAGAAGGGTTCGTTGATGCTGACGTTCTTGATGCCGACGGCGCTGCTGTCGAGCCGCATGTCGGTCACGCGGTCGACCATCAGCATGGGATAGCGATGCGGGATCAGCTGCAGGATGCGCTTGATGTCGGCCACGGTCGCCGTCGCGGTCTCCGCCATGCTTGTCTTGTCGGTCTGCATGTTCATCCTGGCGCCATCCATCCCCTTAGAAGCGCGTACCAAAGCTGAAGCGGATGTTCTCCGTCTTGTCCCATGGGTCCTGCTGCAGCGGGATGGCGTAGTCTATACGGATTGGCCCGAAGGGCGATACCCATTGGATGCCGACCCCGGTGGAGATTCGCATGGTATTGCTGGTCAGCACCGTGTTGCTGTACTGGGCGGGCCCGCCTAGGCCCCACAGCGAGCCGACATCCACGAACGCCTTGCCGAAGATACCGATCTCCTTGGGCAGCCCCAGCGGGAAGCTGAGCTCCGTCGTGGCGCTGTAAAAGTATGTGCCGCCGAGCGCGTCCGCGGTGATCGAATCGCGCGGCCCGATGCCGCCGACCGCGAAGCCGCGCAGCGTGTCGCCGCCGATGAAGAACAGGTTGTTCAGCCTGAGCGCCGCTCCACTTCCACTGTAGGGGAACACCCCGCCCACCGAACCGCCGATCGAGGCGACGACGTCCTCGAAGATGCTCTGGTAGTAAACCGCGTCGGCCGTCGTGCGGTAGTACTGCTCGGTGCCGATCAGGCCCGCCACCGCCATCGTGTTGCGCAGCAGGAAGCCCTTGGTCGTGTTGAGGCGGGTGTCGCGGGTGTCCCAGGCGAGGGTCTCGGAGACTTCGTTGACGACCGACGTGCCGGCGTTGAGCTGCACGATGGTCGAGGCCCAGGGCTGCACGTTGTAGATGTCGGTCTGGCGCAAGGTGTAGCGGACATTCTGGCGCAAGTGCTCGGTGTAGGCCCAGCCGGCACGCAGCGAGAAGCCGATGCTGCGATCGCTGTACGACGCCACGTTCTGGCGGTCGTTGGAGGTGCGGAAGATGTCGAAGCCCGCCGCCATCGGCCGGTCCAGGAAATACGGTTCGGTGAAGCTCAGGTCGACCAAGGTGCTCAAAGTGCCGATCGACAAGCCGAGCCGGAGCTCCTGGCCCTTGCCGAGCAGGTTGCGCTCCTTGATCGAGATGTCGCCCAGGATGCCCGACGTCGTGGAGAAGCCGGCGCCGAAGGAGATGTCGCCGGTGCTCTGCTCGACCACCTGGACCTCGAGGTTGGTCTTGTCCGGCGCCGAGCCGGGCTGCGCCGAGATGTCGACCTTCTCGAAGAAGCCGAGGTTGCGCAGGCGCTGCTGGCTGCGCCGCACCTTGGCGGTCGAGAAGGCGTCGCCCTCGGCCAGCCGGAACTCGCGGCGGATCACCTTGTCCAGGGTGCGCGTGTTGCCCGAGATGTTGATGCGCTCGACGTAGACGCGCGGTCCTTCCTGGATGTCGAAGGTGACGTCGACCGTCAGGTTGTCCTTGTTGCGCCGGATGTTGGGCCGGACCTCGACGAAGGCGTAGCCCAGCGAGCCCACGATGTCCGACAGCGCCGTCACCGTCTTCTCGACCTCGTCGGCGTCGTACCACTCGCCCTGCGACATGGTCAGATAGCTCTGCAGCACGTCGACATCGAGGCCCGCGAAGCGGGTCGACACCTCGACCTTGCCGAACTTGTAGCGCTCGCCCTCACTGATCGTGAAGGTGATGAAAAAGCCTTCGCGGTTGGGCGCGAGCTCGGCCACGGCCGACACGACGCGGAAGTCGGCGTAACCCTCCGACAGGTAGAACTTGCGCAAGAGCTCGCGGTCAAGATTGAGGCGGTCCGGATCGTAGCGGTCGTCGGACGACAGGAAGCGGTACCAGGCGCTCTCGCTGGTCCTGATCTTGCCGCGCAGCGTGCCGTCGCTGAACGCCTCGTTGCCGACGAAACTGATGCGCTGGATGCCCGTCACGTCGCCTTCGTTTATCTCGAACACGAGATCGACGCGGCCCTGGTCGAGCTTGATCACCTTAGGGTCGACCGAGGCGTTGTAGCGGCCGCCGCGACGATAGATCGTCAGGATGCGCTCGACGTCGGCCTGCACGCGCGCACGCGTGAAAACCTGGCGCGGTTTGGACTGAACCTCGTCGCGCAGCTTGTCGTCCTCGATCTTGCGGTTACCCTCGAATGCGACGCGGTTGATGATGGGATTTTCGGTGACCTTCACGACCAGGGTCGAGCCCTGCATCTCGATCACGACATCTGAGAAAAGCCCCGTGCCGAACAGCGCCTTCAGCGAGCGGTCGGCCGCGGCGTGGTCGTAGGGCTGCCCTTCCTTGAGCTGCAGATAGGAGCGGATGGTTTCGGGCTCGGCGCGAACGTTGCCTTGAATCTGCACGCCAGTGATCGTTCCGCCAGCGACGGCAGCGGCAGGGCCGCGCTGGGCATGCGCCGCCGTGCCGAAGGTCAGAATTGCCGCAACGGCCAGAACAGCCCAACGAAAGATCAAACTCACCCCCGGGCACCTTCCCAGACGACCTGCCGCCCTGTTTCAGGACGACATTTTCATAAACCGGCAATACGGACTTAGCTACCCCTTTGTCCCCAGTTGTCCGCCCCCCGGATGTCGCGTCACGTCACCGCAGCAAGGCCTTAGGTGAACATGCGCAGGATCTGCTTTATGTCGTTGAAGGTCGCGAGCAGCGCCAGGCCGATCACCAGGCTGAATCCGACCTTCAGGCCAAGCTCCTGTGCACGCAGACTGAGCGGCTTGCCGCGCACCGCTTCGTACAGATACATCGCCAGATGGCCGCCATCGAGCATCGGCACCGGCAGCAGGTTGAAGATACCCAGAACGACCGACAGCGCGATGACGAGATTGAGAATTCCCGCCCAACCGGCATAGGACGCCTCGCCGGCTGCCTTGGCGATGCGGATCGGCCCGCCCAATTCATCCACAGGGCGCGTCGCCGTCAGGATCTGGCCCATCGACGTATAGAACATCGAGGTCATGCCCCACACCGCGCGCACGCCGGCGCCCATCGCGCCGAAAAGGCCGTGGCTGCGGACCTCGGTGACGCTCGCCGGACGTATCCGCAGGCGGCCAATCGTGTATTCCTTGCCGGCGCAGTCGACGGCCTTGTCGGCGATCGGCGTAACGACAGCTTCGCCGCGCTTGCCGTCGCGGTCGTAGGTGATGGCGAGGGGGCTGCCTGCGCGGGCGCCGATCAGCTCCGGGATGCGCGAGAAGTAGTCGACCGGCTTGCCGTCGATCTGCAACAGCAGGTCGCCGACTTTGAGCCCGGCCACCTCGGCGGGGCTGTCGGCCGTGAAGCCGCCGACCACGGGACGGACCAGCTGATCCATGCCGTAGTCGCCGAGCCGCATGGTATTGCTGAAGCGGTCGGTCCGTTCGCAGTAGGTGGGAACGATCACGCCCTTCAGGAGCTGGCTGCCGCGGCGATACTCGACGGCCATCGGCTTGCTGAGATGGAGGAATTGCGCCTCGGTGATGTCCTCGTAGCGGTTGACCCGGCTATCGCCCAATCGGACGATCTCGTCACCGGTGCGCAGGCCCGCCTTGGCGGCCGGCCCGTCGACCTGCACGGCGACCGTGGTCGGCGTGTAGGGCTCGCCGGCGACGAAGAAGACGGCAGTCAGCACCACGAAGGCGAAGACCAGGTTGGCGAGCGGCCCGCCCAGCACGACGGCGGCACGGGCATAGAGCGGCTGGCTGAAGAAGGCCCGCTTACGCTGCTCGGGCGTCAGCGGCTCGCCGGACGGCGTTGCGCTGGTGGCGTCGCTGTCCCCCAGGAACTTCACGTAACCGCCAAGCGGCACGGCGGAGATCTTGCAA
>DATGZZ010000577.1:0-2154 GCA_035296945.1 Reyranella sp. | reverse complement strand
ACACGGCGGGATCGATATGGCCGATCGGCGACAGCACGCCCAGGATGCCGGCATTGCCCAAAAGCACGTCGACGCGGCCGAAGCGCTCGTAGAGCGCGGCGCCCAGACGATCGATGCCCGGCCCGTCAGTGACGTCGAGCGGCACCAGGGTGGCCGCGCCGCCCTCGGCCTTGATCTTGTCGTCGAGCTCTTCCAGGCCGCCGACGGTGCGGGCGACCAGCACGCAGTGCGCGCCTTCGCGGGCGAAGGCCAGCGCGGCCGCGGCACCGAGGCCGCGCGAGGCGCCGGTGACCAGCGCCAGGCGGCCGGCCAGGCGACCGGGAGAAGCCGCAGTCACGAGGAACGCCTCAGGCCGATTCGACGAGCAGCGAGAGCTGGCGGTCCTCCACGCCCATCACGTCGTCGAGCGAGATCGGGTAGTCGCCGGTGAAGCAGGCGTCGCAGAAGCCCGGGTTGTTCGGATCGCGGCCCGGCAGGCCCATGGCGCGATAGAGCCCGTCGATCGACAGGAAGGCCAGCGAATCGACGCCGATGAACTTCGCCATGCCGGCGACGTCGTAGCGCGAGGCCAGAAGCTTTTCGCGCTCGGGCGTGTCGATGCCGTAGAAGCAGGGATCGGTGGTCGGCGGGGCGGCGATGCGCATGTGCACCTCGCGCGCGCCGGCGTTGCGCACCATCTCGACGATCTTCATCGAGGTCGTGCCGCGCACGATCGAATCGTCGACCAGGATGATGCGCTTGCCCTCGATGTGGGCGCGGTTGGCGTTGTGCTTCAGGCGCACGCCGAGATGGCGGATGTGGTCGGCCGGCTCGATGAAGGTGCGCCCGACATAGTGGTTGCGGATGATGCCGAGCTCGAACGGCAGGCCCGACTGATGGGCATAGCCGATCGCCGCCGGCACGCCCGAATCGGGCACCGGCACGACCACGTCGGCCGCCACCGGGCTTTCGGTGGCGAGCTGCATGCCGATGCGCTTGCGGGCATCGTAGACGCCGATGCCTTCGACCTTGGAATCGGGACGGGCGAAGTAGATATGCTCGAACACGCAGAAGCGGCGCTTCTCCTTGGTGAAGGGCTTGATCGAGCGCAGGCCGTTGCCGTCGACGATGACGATCTCGCCCGGCTCGACGTCGCGCACGAAGCGCGCGCCGATGATGTCGAGGGCGCAGCTCTCCGACGTCAGGATCCAGGAATCCTCGAGGCGGCCGATCACCAGCGGGCGCACGCCCATCGGATCGCGCACGCCCAGCAGCGCCTCGTTGGTGAGCATCAGCAGCGAGTAGGCGCCCTTGACCCGGCCGAGCGCGTCGATCACGCGATCGACGACGGTCGAGTAGTTGGAGCGGGCGATCAGATGGTTGATGACCTCGGTGTCGGTGGTCGACTGGAACAGGCAGCCGATCCGCACCAGCTCCTTGCGCAGCAGGTAGGCGTTGGTGAGGTTGCCGTTGTGGGCCAGCGCCAGCCCGCCGAAGTCGAAATCGGCAAAGATCGGCTGGATGTTGCGGTCCGACGAGCCGCCGGTCGTGGCGTAGCGGTTATGGCCGATCGCCGAATAACCCTTCAGCTTGGCGATGATCGACTGCTCGCCGAAAATGTCGCCGACCAGGCCGGCGGCGCGGTGATTGTGGAAATGTCGGCCGTCGAAGGTGACGATGCCCGAGGCCTCCTGGCCGCGATGCTGCAGCGCGTGCAGGCCGAGCGCGGTGTGGGCGGCGGCATCGGAAGTGCCGTAGATGCCGAACAACGCACACTCCTCGTGAAACTTATCGAGGTCGTGGTCGAGGCGTTTGGGGGCACTGGACACGGCGGGGTTATAACTGGGGACCGCCTGTCGCGCCATCAAGGATAACTCACTGCGGCGGTTTGTTCTCCGGCGGCTTGGCGTCGTCCGTGGACGGTGCCGCCGGCGCGGCCGGTGAGGGGATGGAAACCGGCCCGGTATCGCCGCTGCGGCCCTGCAGGCGGGTGCGGAAGCCCGGCGGCAGGTAGGGTTCGACGAAATTGGCCATTTCCTTGATCATCGGGAAGGTGGCGCTGCCCTCGACCGCAGGCGGCAGCGCGCGCGGCCCGAGATAGCCGTAGAACAGGAAGGCGGTGCCGACCGCCACCCAGGCGCACAGCACGCCGAAACCGGCGCCCAGGATGCGGTC
>DATGZZ010000576.1:0-4691 GCA_035296945.1 Reyranella sp. | reverse complement strand
GCCGACCTCGTGCTGTTCGAGGAGAACGGCATCCGGCCGCGCCTCCCGACGGTCGAGAAGGACCTGCCCGGGGGCGCCCGCCGCCTGGTGCAGAAGGCCGACGGTATCAAGGCCACCGTCGTCAACGGCGCCGTGGCGTTCGAGGATGGCGAGGCGACCGGCGCCTATGCCGGCCAGGTGCTGAAGGGAAAGCTCGCGTCATGAGAGGTTTGGCGCTCGCTCTCGTGCTCGTTGGCGTCGCCGGTGCAGCGGCGGCGCAGACCAAACCGGCGACGACGCCGGCGCCGGGCAGCGCCAGCGCGAAGGCGCAACTGCAGACGCTGCACTATGGCAATGTCCGCGATCTGCGACGCGGCCCCGATGGCCAGTGGACGGGCAGGGCCACCCAGAACGGCGTCGAGAAGCAGGTGACGATCAGTCCAAAGGGCGTCGTGACGGCCCGTTGATCAAGGTAAGTGACCGATGGATATCCCGCTGATCGAGCAGGCCAAGATACAGGCCCAGGTACTGGTCCCGCTCGTCAAGGCACTGCAGGCGGAGCTGGGCGAGGAGCGGGCTAACGCGTTGGTCCGCAAGGCGCTGGGCGATCAGTATCGCAAGTTCGGCGAGAAGTGGTGGAAGAGCCAGGGCGAGCGCGACCTTGGGGAGAAGATGGCCTCGGCCTTCGAGGGCTTCGCGGCGGCGGATGCGTTGGACTACGAAGTGCTCAGGAAGGACGCGCAGTCGTTCGAGGTGAACGTCACCGGCTGTCGCTACGCCGAGTTCTACAAGAGGATCGGCGCGCCCGAGCTCGGCTTCCTGCTGGTCTGCAGCTCAGACTTCGCCTTGGCGAAAGGCTACAGCGACGACGTACATCTCGCCCGCACACAGACGATCATGCAGGGCGCCAGCCACTGCGACTTCCGCTACAAGCTGGAAAAGGCTTAAGGGAGCGCGGGCCTCCGGCCCGCTCTGGTTCTTCCGGACCGCGCGCATCCTGCGCGCTCATGAATCATGAGCGAGCTGGAAGCTCGCGGTCCGGAAGACGAAGAGCATGAGCGGGCCAGAGGCTCGCGCTCCCAGTTACAATTCCTTCCGCACCATTGCGGCGCCCTCGGCCAGCGCCTTCAGCTTGCCGAAGGCGGTCGCGCGCGGCAGGTACTTCATGCCGCAATCGGGAGCGGGCAGGAGCTTGTCGGGCGGCAGATGCTTCAGCCCGGCGCGGATGCGGTCAGCGACCTTCTGCGGCGTCTCGATCTCCGGATCGTTGAGGTCGATCACGCCCAGCATCACCTTCTTGGGCGCGAGGTCCTTCAGCACACCGAGGTCGAGCTTGGGTTGGGCCGATTCGATCGAAATCTGCTGGGCAATGCTGTCGGCAAGCTGCGGCAGGAAGGAGTAGCCGGCCGGCTTGCCGCCGGTGACGACGGCGGCATAACCGAAGCAGAGATGCACGACCGTCGGCACCTTGATGTCCCTGAGCGCGCGGTCGATCACCCTGACGGCGTAGCGCTTGGCCTCCTCGGGATTGTTGCGCAGCCACGGCTCGTCGAGCTGGATGACGTCGGCGCCGGCCTTGACCAGCGCGTGCGCCTCCTCGTTCACCGCCGCGGCGTAGTCCATGCACATCGCCTCGGCGTCCTTGTAGAACTCGTCCTTGACCTGCTGGCCCATGGTGAACGGGCCGGGCAGGGTGATCTTGGCAAGCTTGTCGGTGTTGGCGCGCAGGAACTCCATGTCGCGCAGCTCGACGGGCCCGGTGCGCCTGATCTTGCCGACCACGCGCGGCACCGGGGTCTTCTGGCCACGATTGTTGACGATCTCGGCCGGATGCTCGTCGTCGATGCCGTCGAGCGCCGTGGCGAAGCGGTTGGAGTAGCTCTCCCGCCGCATCTCGCCGTCGGTCACGATGTCGATGCCGGCGCGCTCCATGTCTCGGATGGCGATCAGGGTCGCGTCGTCCTGGGCCTGCTCGAGGAACGTCTCGGGCACGCGCCAGATCTCACGCATGCGCGTGCGCGGTACGACCTTGCTCAGCATCTGGCGATTGACCAGCCAGTCGGGCTGCGGATAGGACCCGACGACGGTGGTCTGTAGAAGCGCGTCAGCCATTTTCACCTACTGCAACTTGATGTCGGCCTTCTTGGCCAGGGCGATGTTTTCCGTGATCTCGGCCGCGACGATCTTGTCGAATTCGGCCGGCGTGGTCGGCGAAGGATCGGTGCCGAGCGCCTGCAGCCGCTCCTTGACCTCGGGCGCATCGAGCGCCTTCCTGACTTCGGCGTTGAGCTTGTTGATCAGCGCCGGCGGCGTGCCGGCCGGAGCAAACAGCCCGACCCAGAAGTTGTAGCCGCTGTCCTTGAAGCCCTGTTCCTCCGTGGTCTGAAGGTCGGGCAGCACCGAGGAGCGCTTGGGGCTGCCGTTGGCCAGGGCCGCGACGCGGCCGTCCTTGATCAACGGCAGGGCGGCGATGATCGGGCAGAAATAGATGTCGGTGCGGCCGTTCATCGTGTCGCCCAGCGCCTCGGGCGTGCCCTTGTAGGGCACGTGGAGGGTGTCGACGCCGGCCGCGAGCTTGAATTTCTCGGCGTTCATGTGCGTGCCGCTGCCGGTGCCGGCGGTCGCGTAGGTGAGCTTGCCGGGCGCTGCCTTGGCCGCCTTCACGTAGTCGACCGCGGTCTTCCAGCCCTTCGACGGCGAGGCGACCATGATGTTGGGCTGCACGGCGAGCAGGGTGACGGCCGGCAGGTCCTTGGCCGTGTCGAAGGTCATGTTGGGATAGATCGCCGGATTGACCGTATGCGCCGAGGAGTTGGCGAGAAGCGTGTATCCGTCGGGGGCGGCCTTGGCGACCTGGCCCGCGCCGATCGTGCCACCGGCGCCCGGCTTGTTGTCGACGATGACCGTCTGGCCCAGGTTCTTGGTCATGGCCGCCGCCACGGCGCGGGCCACCACGTCGGTGGCGCTGCCCGGCGTGAAGGGCACGATGATGTGGATCGGCTTGTCGGGGAAATTCTGCGCCGAAGCAGGCAGCGCGAAGAGCGCCGATGCCAGGGCGAATGCGATCAGACGTTTCATGGACTTGTCCTCCCTCTATTTATGTCGCCGCTATTTCGCGACTGACGCTTTTTACCTTTAGCCTCGACAGAATCCGTTCGCCCGACGCCGCCAGCTTGGCGCGCAGGCCGGCGATATCGGGCCACGCCAGCCTACCATCGCGCTTGGCAAAGCGCCCGGCAACCAGCACGTCGCGCATGCGCGCGCCCGAGCCCTGCATGACCACGGAGGCGACCGCATCGTGCACCGGCCACATGGCGAGCGGACCGAGCGACATTACCGAAATGTCGGCCTGTTTGCCCGGCGCTAGGGAGCCGATGCGGTCGGCCATGCCCAGCATTGCGGCCCCACGGGTGGTGATCCACTCGAAGGCCTCGGCCGCCGGCACGGTCGACGTGGCCGGGATGCCGCCGCTCCTGGCGCGTTCGGCCGCATTGTCGAGCGCGCGTTGCGAGGCGAGCGCCATGCGTGCCACGGTGAACATGTCGCCGCTCACCGCCGATTCGAGGTCGACGCCGACCGACGGGCCGGAGCCCAGCGCGCGCAGCCGGCCGGTGATGGGATGGCCGTGGCCTTGCGCCATCTCGTTCTCCGGCGTGACCGAGAAGCTGACGCCTAAGTCGACGAAGGCTTTCAACTGCTCGTCGGTGAGGTTGTTGCCGTGCACGATGTTGATGTGCGGGCCGACCAGGCCGCGCTGCACGAGGGTTTCCCAGCCGCCCGGCGTCTTGGCCTCGCCGCCGCCCTGGTGCATGGAGGCGATCAGGCCGAGCTCCTTGGCGAGCGCGAAGTCGTGGTCGCTGACGCCCAGCGTGGAGTAGTGCGGACCGAGCACCGCCATGCCCAGCGTCACCAGGGCATTGCGATCGGACAGAGGTCCGTTCAGCAGCCGCTCGATTTCCCGGCGCGGGTGAGGGACCTCCGAGAAGTGCGGCTCGCCGGGCTTGGGATCGGGCTTGGGCGATCCATGGAAGAAGGCGGCGCGGATGCCCGATTCCTTCAGGCCGGCGATGCCGGCGTCGGTGTGTTCCGGCGTCGGGTTGTTGTGGCACCAGTCGACCAGCGTGGTGACGCCATGGTCGAGCTGGTTCAGGGCGCCGGCCAAGGTGGCGACGTGGATGTCCTCGGGCGTGAACACCGTGGCCAACCCGGCATGGACGTGGCGGAAGTATTCCAGCAGCGTCCAGTTGGCGGCCACCGAGCGCAGCGCCGTCTGCCAGGTGTGCATGTGGGCGTTGATAAGGCCCGGCAGCACGAAGTGCCCGCTGCAGTCGACGGTCTCGGCATCGGCCTGCAACGACGGCGCGATGGCGGCGATGCGGCCGTCGTCGACCAGCACGTCGCCCTTCGGCAGCACGCCGAGCTTGGCGTCCTGCGTGACGACGATGCCGGACTTGAGGAGAAGCCTCATTGGACCGCGGGCCTCCAGGCCCGCATCATGATCATGAGCGGGCCTGGAGGCCCGCGGTCCGGGTGAGCGTCACAGCCCATCGCCCACCTTGACGTTCTCGGATTCGAGCTTCATGCCGGCCGAGCGGGCGAGCTCCAGCAGCAGCACGGAGAAATCGATATCTCCCGGATACTGATGCGCCAGCGAGGCGATGCTGTCGCGCGTCACCGATGCCGTCGGCATGACGACGCCGAACTGCTTGGCG
>DATGZZ010000575.1:0-4099 GCA_035296945.1 Reyranella sp. | reverse complement strand
GGGCATGGACGTCTTCCTGACCAAATATCAGGGCCTGTTCTATGTCGCGCCGGCACAGGACTCCTTCATGTGCCGCCTGCGCATCCCCAACGGCATTTTGAGTGCTTGGCAGTTCCGCGGCCTGGCCGATGCAGCCGATTCCTTTGGCGGCGGCTACGGCGACGTGACGACGCGCGCCAATCTTCAGATCCGCGAGATCGGCGCAGCGCACGCTGTCGACCTGCTGAACGCCGTGCAGGCGCTCGGCCTCACCGCGCGCGGCTCGGGCGCGGACAATATCCGCAACATCACCGGCAGCTCGACCGCCGGTATTGACCCGCAGGAACTGATCGATACGCGCCCGCTGTGCAGCGCCATGCACCATTACATCCTCAATCACCGCGAGATGTACGGCCTGCCGCGCAAGTTCAACATCGCCTTCGACGGAGGCGGGCGCGTGCCGATCCTTGAGGACACCAACGACATCGGCTTCGTCGCCTGCCAGGTGACGGGTGGCATTGAGCCCGGCGTCTATTTCCACCTGCAGCTCGGCGGCATCACTGGCCATCTCGATTTCGCCTTCGAGACCGGGATCCTGCTGAAGCCGGACGAGTGCGTGGCCGTGGCAGCCGCTGTGGTGCACGCCTTCGTGGCGCATGGCGATCGCACCAACCGCCAGAAGGCGCGCCTGAAATACGTGCTCGACCGCATGGGCCGCGACGCCTTCGTGGCCGAGGTCGAGAAGGAGTACGGCCAGCCGCTGCGCCGCGCCGCCGGCGCAGTGATCGCGCCGCGACCGATGGCCGACAAGGGGGGCCATATCGGTGTCCATCGCCAGAAGCAGGCCGGCCGTAACTATCTCGGCCTGGTCCTGCCGGTCGGCCGGCTCACGTCGGAGCAGATGCGCGGTCTGGCCGAGATCTCCGAGCGCTTTGGCAGCGGCACGATCCGGCTGACCGTGTGGCAGAACCTCCTGATTTCCGACGTCGCCGACCGCGATGTCGGCATCTGCATTGCCGCCGTCAACGCGTTGGGTCTGGGCATCGAGGCGAGCGCCATCCGCCGCGGCCTGGTCGCCTGCACCGGCAACGCCGGCTGCAAGTTCGCGGCCTCAAACACCAAAGGCCATGCGCTGAGGCTCGCCGACTATCTCGAGGCGCGCGTGGCGGTCGACCTGCCAATCAATATCCACCTCACCGGCTGCCACCATTCCTGCGCCCAGCACTATGTCGGCGACATCGGTCTGTTGGCCGCCAAGGTCGAACGCGGCGAGGACAGCGTCGAGGGCTATCACGTTTATGTCGGCGGCGGCGCCGCCTCGACCGCCGAGCAGGCGATGGCGCGTGAGTATGCGAAGTCGGTGGCGTTCGACGACCTGCCGCCGCTGATCGAGCGTCTGCTCTGCGCCTGGCTCGCCCATCGCACGGCGCCGACCGAAACCTTCTTCGAGTTCGCGCGCCGCCACGAGGTCGCCGCCTTGCGCGATCTCGCTGGGCGTGCTGCGGAGCTCGTGGCATGAACGCCATCACGCCCATCCCCTCGATCGTCCCCGAGAACGCACCGTTCTCGAGCGAGCAGCGCGCTTGGCTGAACGGTTTCTTCGCCGCCTATCTCGGCGTCAGCGGCGAGGCGATGGGGCAGGGCGATGCCGCGGCCGAGCCCGACGAGGATTTTCCCTGGCACGATGCGTCGCTGGCGATGCCCGAGCGGCTGGAACTCGCCAAAGAGCGCAAGCCTGAGCGCCAGCTCATGGCCGCCATGGCCCAGCTCGATTGCGGCCAGTGTGGCTATCTTTGCCAGACCTACGCCGAGGCCGTGTGGTCGGGCGCCGAGGCCGACATGGGCCGCTGTGTGCCGGGCGGCAAGGACACGCAGCGCAAGCTGAAGGAGCTTTTGGCCTCGCTGGAACCGCAGCGCGACGGTGTCGTGGCGGTGCCGGTAGCAAAGGCTGCGGCTCCCGTCGGTTCGCGCGATCGGCCCGCACTCGCCACCCTGGTCGACGCCTACCCGCTCAACCGTCCGGGTTCGGGCAAGGACGTGCGCCACGTCGTGCTCGACCTGTCGGCCACCGACCTCACCTACGAGGCGGGCGACAGCGTCGGCGTGTTCGCCCGCAAGAACCCCCAGCTCGTGCAGGCCGTGCTCGATCGCCTCGGCGCCACCGGCGACGAGATGGTGGCGTTCGACGGCGAGGCCTTTCCTTTGCGCCAAGTGCTGTTGAGCAAGGTCGACATCGCGCGCCCCAGCGACGACTGCCTGCTGTTCCTGGCCACCCGCGCCTTCGACGGCGAGGAGGTGCTGAAGCTTCAGGCGCTGGCCAATGGCGAGGGCCCGCCTGAGCTGGCCGACGCCGACTTGCTCGACCTCCTGATGGCCTTCCCTTCGGTGATGCCCTCGCTGCCCGGCCTGCTGAAGTCGCTCGATCGCCTGCAGCCGCGCCTCTATTCGATCGCCTCGTCGTCCAAGGCGCATCCGCGCGAGGTCCACCTTACGGTGTCGGCCGTGCGCTGGGACAGCAATGAGCGCACCCGCACCGGCATCGGCTCCTGCTATCTCGCCGACTTCGCCAAGCCGGGCGATGTCATCCCGATCTTCGTGCAGAAGAGCCACGGTTTCGGTCCGCCGGCCGACGACAGCGCCGCCGCCATCATGGTCGGCCCGGGCACCGGCATCGCTCCCTTCCGCGCCTTCCTCGAGGAACGTGAGGCTCGTGGGGCAGTGTCAGGGAAGAAGGGGGGACGCAACTGGCTGTTCTTCGGCGACCAGAAGCGCTCGGCCGATTTCCTCTACGAGGACCAGATCATGGACTGGCAGCGTCGCGGCGTGCTGCACCGCCTCGACCTCGCCTTCTCGCGCGACCAGGCCGAGAAGATCTATGTCCAGAACCGCATGCAGGAGGCTGCCGCCGATCTGTGGCAATGGCTGGAGGAGGGCGCCTACTTCTATGTCTGCGGCGATGCCAAGCGCATGGCCAAGGACGTCGAGGACACGCTGCTGTCGATCGCCGTCGAACAGGGCGGCAAGAGCGCGGAACAGGCGAAAGCCTGGCTCGATGCCCTCGCCAAGTCCGGCCGGTATCAGCGCGATGTTTACTAAGATGGGGGCGCGCCACTCCAGTGGCGCGATCATTTTTGGCTGCAAGCGAAGACGCGCCACTGGAGTGGCGCGCCCCCAGCCATGATCCGCACGACCTGCCCCTACTGCGGAGTCGGCTGCGGGCTGAAGATCACGCCGGACGGCAAGGGCGGCGCCGATGTCGTGGGCGATCCCGATCATCCGGCCAATCGTGGGCGCATCTGCTCGAAGGGCGCGGCGCTCGGCGAGACGCTGTCGCTGGAAGATCGGCTGCTCTACCCGGAAGTCGACGGCCGTCGCGTCTCGTGGGACATCGCCCTCGATACGGTCGCCGACGGCGTCCGCGAGATCGTCACACGCCACGGTCCCGACGCCGTCGCCTTCTATGTCTCCGGCCAGCTCCTGACCGAGGACTATTACGCCGCCAACAAGCTCATCAAAGGCTTCTTGGGCACGGCCAACATCGACACCAACTCGCGCCTCTGCATGGCCTCGTCGGTGGCCGGCCACAAGCGCGCCTTCGGCAGCGACACCGTGCCGGGCCTCTACGAGGACTTCGAACTGGCCGACCTGGTCGTGCTGGTCGGCAGCAACCTCGCCTGGTGCCATCCCGTGCTGTTCCAGCGCCTGGAGGCGGCCAAGCGGGCGCGGCCGGCCATGCGCATCGTCGTGGTCGATCCACGCCGCACCGAGACCTGCGACATCGCCGACCTGCATCTGGGGCTGAAGCCCGGCAGCGACGTTGCGTTGTTCAATGCGCTCCTGGCCGAACTGCAGCGCCGCGGCGCCACCGCGCGCCGCTTCGTCGACAAGCACACGGTCGGCATGGACGACGCGCTGATCGCCGCGCGCGCCAGCGACGTTGACCAGTGCGACCTGCCCAAGGCCGACCTGGAAACCTTCTTCGGCTGGTTCGCCAGGACCGAGAAGACCGTCACGCTCTATTCCCAGGGCGTGAACCAGTCGAGCGCCGGCGTCGACAAGGTCAACGCCCTGATCAACTGCCATCTGCTGACCGGCCGCATCGGCCGTCCGGGCATGGGAC
>DATGZZ010000574.1:0-6182 GCA_035296945.1 Reyranella sp. | reverse complement strand
CCGACGGCCAGCGCCGCCAGCACGACCGAGGTCCAGAAGCCGAGCGGCGTGCGTCCGAGCGCCTGGATCAGGCTGTAGGCGCCGTAGAGGCCCAGCATGTAGAGCGAGCCGTGCGCGAAATTGACGATCCGCGTCACGCCGAAGATCAGCGACAGGCCGGCCGACACCAGGAACAGCGACGCCGCAGCGGCCAGCCCGTTCAGGAGCTGGATGATGATGGAAGCGAAGGTCACGTCAGGTCATGCGGACCGCGTCATACCGACCCTCATGTTCCTCTCCCCCGCTAGGGGGAGAGGCTAGGAGAGGGGGAATCGACGTGCGTAGCCCCCTCTCCCGACCTCTCCCCCTAGCGGGGGAGAGGAGCAAGAAGGGAGCGGCAGCAGTGCCGGAAGTCAATTGCCCGGCCTCATCTTCTTGATCTCATCATCCGTCGGCAGGACGTCCTTGCCGTCGACGAAGCGCCAGTCCTTCATGTAGCCCTTGCCGTCCTTGACGCCGATCTTTCCGACATAGGCGCCCATGGTCGACTGATGGTCGATCGGCCGGTACTCGATCATGCCGAACGGCGTCAGCACGGTGATGCCGCTTGCCGCCGCGATCAGCTTGTCCTGATCGAGCGAGCCCGCCTTCTTGATGATCTCGACCGCCGACATGATGGTGGCGTAGCCCACCACGGAGCCGAGCCGCGGATAGTCCTTGTACTTGGCCTGGTAGGCGTTGAGGAACTTGGTGTGCTCGGGCGTCTTGATCTCGCTCCAGGGATAGCCCGTGACGTACCAGCCGTCGGGCGCCTCCTCCTTCAGGGGATCGAGATACTCGGGCTCGCCCGCCAGCAGGTTGAAGACCTCGACGCCCTTGAAGATGCCGCGCTGCTGGCCCTCGCGCACGAACTTGGCGAGGTCGGGACCGAACAGCGAGGAGAAGATCGCGTCGGGCTTGGCGTCGGCCAAGGCCTGCGCCACCGCGCCGGCGTCGATCTTGCCGAGCGGTGTGGCCTGCTCGGTGACGAACTCGACGCCCGGCTGCTTGGCCGACAACAGCTTCTTGAAGGCTGCCGTCGCCGACTGGCCGTATTCGTAGTTGGGATAGACGATCGCCCAGCGCTTCTTGTTGAGCTTGACGGCGTCGGGAATGAGCATCGCCGTCTGCATGTAGGTCGAGGTGCGCAGGCGGAAGGTGTAGGCGTTGCCCTGGTCCCACACGATCTTGTCGGTGAGCGGCTCGGCTGCGAGGAACAGCACCTTGCGCTGCTTGGCGAAGTCGGCGACGGCGAGTCCCACGTTCGATGGGAAGGTGCCGACCAGGAAGGCGGCGCCCTCGCGGCTCAAAAGCTCCTCGGCCACGCGCACGGCGTCGCCGGGATTGCCGTTGTCGTCGCGGCTTACCACCTCGATCTTGCGGCCAAGCACGCCGCCCGCGGCATTGACCTCCTCGACCGCCAGCTCCCAGCCCTTCTTGTAGGGCTCGAGGAAGGCCGGAAAGACCTTGTAGCTGTTGAGCTCGCCGATCTTGATCGGCCCCTGCGCGCTGGCAGGTGCCGCGATCGACAGCCCGAGCAGCGCCGCGGCGCCAGCGAGCAACTTGTTACGGGTCAGCATGTCATCCCCTCCGTGAAGCAGACCTTGTCCCAAACCGAGCCTATCGAGCCCGGCCCACACACCACAAGACGCTCAGTTCGCGTACGACGAGCGTGCCTGTATCCCCCAATGACCGTCCTGCCGCGTGACGATGTAGATCGTCCCGAAGCGGCCGATCAGCGAGCCATCCGCCTTCCAGCGGCTGAACGCGACTTTCAGATGCACCTTGTCCGGCCCGACATGGATCGGCGTGCGCTCGTCCCACTGGCTGCGCGCCCAGCCCTCGCCGGCGCGCGCCACGAAGTCGGCGAGCTTGTAGTCGCCGTGGTTTTGCCAGATGACGACCTTGCCACCGGCCAGCCGCACATGCGGGAAATTGCAGGCCGCGTTGACAGCCGCTTCATCGCCGCGATTGAGACCGTCCATGTAGGCGTCGAGAACCGCCATCGCCTCTTTCAGTGGATCGCTCATCCTGTCCTCACCTGAGCAAGCGCCGTGCCGCCTGCCTCCAGTCGCCATTGACCGCCGAGCGAGAGCGCCGCGCCCTCGATCAGGCCGCACAGTCGCAACCGGCGTGCTTCAGCAGCACCGCGGTCCAATGCCTCAGCCATCACAGCAGCAGGCAGCGGCCCGACGGCGACGGTGACCGGCAGATCGCCGAGGTCGCTGTCAGAATCGAGTTCGCGTGCCGGCCGGCGCTCGATCGCCGGGTGGTCCAGGTTCACCGCGTTGGCGATCAGGGTTGCCGCGGCGTCGGCGGCAGCGGCGGTCGCCGCCAGCACCGTCGCCGAATCGGCGATGCCCAGCGAGAACGAACGCCCGCCGCGGCCCGAGGTAGCGATGCCGCGCACCGGCTGGTCGTGGGTGAGGCGCGCAACGCCATCGAGGGCAGTGGCAAAGATGCCGGCGCGCAGTTCGTGGCCCGGCGTCAGGTGAATGGCAATATCGCCGCCGTCGTTGACGTAGGCCTTGTCGAGGGCGCGGCCATGCACCAGCGCCTGCAGCATCTCGTCGGCGACGGCGCCGGCCACGGCCGCCATCGGCGTGATGTAGACGGCGCGATGCGGCCACACAGCCTCGGCCATGCGGCGCGCCACCGGGCCCTGCAGCAGCGGATAGGCATCGCCGACTGGCCGGCGCAGGGTTTTAAGCTCGCGCACCAAGGTCGGCAGGATGTCGCCGAAGCGCTCGACTGCCTGGCCGTAGGCGCGCTCGACCTCGGCCGCTGCGCCGAACGCCTCGATGATGAGATCGATCGGTCCGTGCTGCAGATGCAGGCGGCCATCGGCGAGACGGGCGGCAACGGCGCTCATTGGCCGCCCTCGTCGAGCCGCACCTTGTGGGCGCGCAACACGTCGTCGAGCGTGACGGCGCGCGAGGCGTAGCCGCCGAGCGCCGCATAGTCGCTGGCCCGCAGGGTGAACTCGATGGGCGCCACCAGTGCCGGCGTCGGCACGTAGCCGAAGGATTTCTCCGGCATTTTCGCGACATCGACCATCAGGGTGATGCCGCCGCCCGGCCAGACGTAGGCCGGCACGCCGCCCAAGGTGACCTTGGTCAGCGCATCGCGCACCGAGCGCGTGAGCCGCACGGGGTTCTCGGTGACGCCGGCGCGCAGCGAGCCGCCGGCGCCGGCCATGAACATCACGGTGCAGAGCGCGGGCTCGCAGTTCTCGGCGATGCGCTCGACGACATGGCGCACCGGCGCCGGCATGTCGGCGGGCTTGGGCTTCAGGTCCTGGTCGAGCTCGAACCACGCCGAATGCTCGCCGGTGGTCGAGACCATCAGGAGCTTCAGGCCGGGCCAGGCCTGCTTGGGATCGATCTTCTCGATGATCTCGAGCGGATCGGAGACGTTGGTGCCGCCCCAGCCCAGGCCGGGCTCGGCAACCTGGAAATAGCGGCCGGGCGTCGACTTGCGGCCGCGCACGCGGATGCCGGCAGGCTTCATGTCGAGGAAGCGGCCGCCCTGGTGCTCGCTGAGCACGCCGGTGATGTGGTCGTCGACCACGATCACCTCGTCGACATGGCCCTGCCATTGCGGCGCGAACATGCCGATGGCGGCCGAGCCGCAGCCCACGCGCATGCGCTCCTCGCGCGTGCCGTTGACCACCGGCGGCCGGTTAGCCTGCACCACCACGGTCGAGCCGTTGTCGATCGCAAGCTCGACGGCCTCGCGATTGCAGAGCGCCAGCAGGGCGTCGCAGGTGACGACGCCCTCCTTCTTGCTGCCGCCGACCAGATGATGCACGCCGCCCAGCGACAGCATCTGCGAGCCGTACTCGGCCGTGGTGACATGGCCCACCGCCTCGCCCTTGACGCGCACCGCGGCCTGCTCGGGGCCGAGATAGCGGTCGGTGTCGATCTTCACCTTGACGCCGCAGTAGCTGAAGATGCCCTCGGTCACGACCGTGACCATGTCGACGCCGTCGTGCTTCGACGAGACGATGAACGGCGCGGGCTTGTAGTCGGGATAGGTCGTGGTGGCGCCGATGCCGGTGACGAAGGCGCCTTCTCCCTTGCCGAGCTCGCCGCGCCAGGAATCGCTGCCCTCGACGAAGGCGACGCGCGCAAGATCGGGCTTGGCCAGCAGCACCAACGGATCGACGCGCACCAGCTTGCCGTCCTCGTTGGCATAGCGGTCGCAGGCGCCGGCGCGGCCCGGCCGGATGCGGCACAGCACCGGACAGGCATCGCAGCGCACGATGCCGGCCTTGGCCTCGGCCTCGGAGAGCGTGATGTCGTCGCTCATGCCTTCTCTCTTCCGGACACGCCGCTCATGCTCCTCTCCCCCGCTAGGGGGAGAGGCTGGGTGAGGGGGATGCGCACGTCGTTGCCCCCTCTCCTAACCTCTCCCCCCACCCTACGCTGCAGAGCAGCTTCGGGTGGCCTTAAGTCAGGCCTCCGAAGCTCCGCAGGAGCGAAGGGGGCCAGCGGGGGAGAGGAACATGAGTTGACGATGGCCTCGCGCAGGCGATGCGGCAACAACGGCACGCGCTTGGCACGCACGCCCGTCGCATGATGGACCGCGCCTAAAATGGCCGGCGCCGTCGGCACCAGGCCGGGCTCGCCGACGCCCTTGGCGCCCGACGGGCCCAGCGGCTCGCGATCCTCGATCAGGATGCACTCGATCTGGGGCACGTCGCCGATGGTGGGAATGAGATAGTCGTGCAGGTTCTCGGTGCGGCCCGGCAAGTATTCCTCCATCAGCGCCAGGCCCAACCCCTGGGCGATGCCGCCTTCGATCTGGCCCTCGACCAGGGTCGGGTTGATCGCCTTGCCGACGTCGTGGGCCGCCACCATGCGCAGCACCTTCACCGTGCCCAGCTCGATATCGACTTCGACCGTGGCGATCTGCGCGGCGAAGGCATAGGTCGCATAGGGAATGCCCTGGCCGTCGGCATCGAGCGGCGTGGTCGGCGGATCGAAGGTGCCCTCGCCTATCAACGGACCCGCCGTGCCAAGATCGATCACGCGCACCTCGCCGCCGTCGCGCACCGTGAGCCTGGCGCCGTCGAGCGACAGCGCCGCCTCCGGCCCGGCATTGGCCAGGCGCAGGATCTGTTGGCGGAGGTCGCGGCCGGCGCGTTCGGCCGCCATGCCGGAGACGAAGGTCTGGCGCGAGGCCGAGGTCTTGCCGGCATCGGCGGTGAGATCGGTGTCGCCCGACACCAGCGCAAACTGCGCGGCGAGCAGGCCCAGCGCATCGGCCGCGATCTGAGTCATGATGGTGTTGGAGCCCTGGCCGATGTCGACCGCGCCGCTGTAGAGCGTGAGCGTGCCGGCCGGCGACAGGCCGACCCGCATGCACGACGGGTTGGACATCGAGGTGTTGCCGATGCCGTACCACATGCAGCCGACGCCCACTCCCCTCCGTTTTGGGCCGCGCCGCTTGGGACCACCTGCTGCATTGAACGCAGCGATCTCGTCCTGTGCCTTGCGCCAGTGCGGCCGCAGCGCTTCCAGGCACTGGGCGAGGCCGGCGGAATGGGCCAGCGTCTGACCGGTCGCCGTGGTGTCGCCGGCGCGGAGCGCATTGCGCAGGCGGAACTCCAGGCGGTCGATGCCGAGCGTGTCGGCCAGCTCGTCCATCATCGCCTCGTGGGCGATGGCGGCCTGCGGCACGCCGAAGCCGCGGAAGGCGCCGGACGGCGGGGCGTTGGTGAACCAGGCGTCGCCCCAGGTGCGCACGTTGGGCACGCGGTAAGGGCCCATGGCGTGCACCGGCACGCGGTTGGCGACGGTCGGACCCCATGAGGCATAGGCGCCGGTGTCGAAGTTCGCTGTCACCTCGCAGGCAAGCAGCCTGCCCTCGGGATCGCAGCCGAACCTGGCGGCGATGCGCGCGGGATGGCGCTTGGTCGAGGCCGCCATGCTTTCCGGCCGGGTGTAAACCAGGGCGACCGGCCGTCGGAGCTTCCACGCTGCCACCGCCACCAGGGGCTGGACCGAGAGATCGAGCTTGCCGCCGAAGCCGCCGCCGCAGGCCGTCGGCACGATACGCACCGCCTCGGGTCTGAGCCGCATGACGATCGCCACCTCGTCGCGGTCCATGTAAGGCGTCTGGGTCGAGACATGGACTTCGATGCGATCGCCCACGCGCTC
>DATGZZ010000573.1:0-7799 GCA_035296945.1 Reyranella sp. | reverse complement strand
CCCACGGTGTGGCTCGCCCTGCTCGAGTACTGCGCCCAGAACAAGTTCAAGATGTCGTCGGTCAAGCGCACCCTGATCGGCGGCTCGGCCGTGCCGCTCGCCATGATCGAGCGCTTCTGGAAGGAGCACGGCGTGGAAGTCATCCAGGGCTGGGGCATGACCGAGATGAGCCCGCTCGGCACGACGACGCGCTTCAACAAGGGCGAGCGCCAGCTGCCCGACGCCGAGCGCTTCGCCATCACCGCCAAGGCCGGTCGGCCGGTGTTCGGCTGCGAGATGAAGATCATCGACGATGCCGGCAACGACCTGCCGCAGGACGGCAGCGTCTCGGGCAATCTCGTGGTGCGCGGCCCGTGGATCGTGAACGGCTACATGAAGGGCGACGGCAGGAGCCAGTTCCTCGAGGACGACTGGTTCATGACCGGCGACGTCTGCAAGATCGAGCCCGACGGCTCGGTGGTGATCACCGACCGGTCGAAGGACGTGATCAAGTCTGGCGGCGAGTGGATCAGCTCGATCGATCTCGAGAACGCCGCCATGGGCTGCCCCGGCGTCGCCGAAGCCGCGGTGATCGGCGTGGCGCATCCCAAGTGGGACGAGCGGCCGCTGATGATCGTGGTCAAGCGGCCGGATGCCGACGTCACCAAGGGCGACATCCTGAAATTCCTCGAAGGCAAGATCGCCAAGTGGTGGATGCCCGACGACGTGCAGTTCATCGACGCCATCCCGCACGGCGCCACCGGCAAGATCCTGAAGACGGCGCTGCGCAAGCAGTTCGAGGGCTACAAGCTGCCGACGGCCTAGCTGGCGTCATGATCTTCGGAGCGCGGACCTCCAGGTCCGCATCATGAGCATGAGCGGACCTGGAGGTCCGCGCTCCGCCTACTCCGCCGGTGCAGCGCTTCGCGTATGCGCCAGCTCGGCCAGCGCCTGGCGCGTCACCTGGACGGCGCCCGTCAAGGCGAGGCCCGACATGATCGCGGCCACAATGTAGTCGGGCCAGCCGGTGCCCAGGCTGAGCACGCCGACCGCGGCGGCCAGCACGGCGAGATTGCCGATGGCGTCGTTGCGCGTGCAGATCCACACCGAGCGCATGTTGCTGTCGCCCTCGCGCCAGCGATAGAGCAGCGCCGCCACCGCGAGATTGGCGGCAAGCGCCAGGGCGCCGACGACGCCCATGACCGGCGCCGCAGGCACCGTGCCCGCGAGGGCGTGCTGGACGGTCGTGCCGGCGACCCACAGGCCGAACAGGCCCATCGTGGCGGCCTTCAGCAGCGAGGCACGCGCCCGCCACTGCAGCGCCATGCTCAGCACGAACAGGCTGACGCCGTAGTTGGCGCCGTCGCCCAGGAAGTCGAGCGAATCGGCCAGTAGCGAGGTCGATCGCGCCGCGAGACCCGCGCCGATCTCGATCGCGAACATGGCGAGATTGACCGCAAGCGCCGCCCACAGGATGCGGCGATAGGTCGGCGAGGCAGAGGCATGTTCGTGACTGTGACCGCAGCAATGTGCACTCATCTCAATGCTCCGCCCTCATCCGTGTTCTGCAACGTGAGTGACCATGTCCTCGACCATGCGCCGGACGTGGGCGTCGTCGGCTTCGTAGTAGACCTGCTTGCCCTGCCGGTCCGCCCGGACCAAGCGTGCGCCTTTCAACAAACGCAGGTGGTGGCTTACCAGTGACACCGAAAGCCCGAGCCGGTCTGCGATATCGGACACCGCGAGCGGCGTCCGCAGGCAGGCGACGACGATGCGCAGCCGGCTCGGATCGCCCAGCAGGCGGAACAGGTCGGCCAGCGCGGTGGCGTGGTCGTCGGACAGGAGGGTCTTCTTGGCTTTGGACATTTGAACAACTGTTCAAGTGTATGTTTCCGCCGCCGGTTCCGTCAAGGCGGTTTTTTCCCGCCTGCCCTGCAGTGTTATAATGTCTGCCGTCTCGCCGTCCGCGGCGCTTCACGCTAGGGTCCAGCCATGACCGTCAGCATCAAGCCCATCGATCCCGTCAACCGCGCCTTCTTCGCCGGCGAGGTGTCCGGCCTCGACCTGCGCAAGCCGCTCAGCAAGGACGAAGTCGCCGCCGTCCATGCCGGCATGGATGAGTTCGGCGTGCTGGTGTTCCACGACCAGAAGATCGACGACGACCAGCAGCTCGTCTTCAGCCGCAGCCTGGGGCCGCTCGAGCAGGCGACCGGCGACATCGCCGCCCCGCAGGACCGGCGCATGAGCATGGACCTGAACGATATTTCCAATCTCGACAAGAACAACAAGGTCCTGGCGCGCGACGACCGCCGTCGTCTCTTTGGCCTGGGCAACCAGCTCTGGCATTCCGACAGCTCGTTCAAGGAAGTGCCGGCCAAGTATTCGCTCTTGTCGGCGCGCAACATCCCGCCGACCGGCGGCAACACCGAGTTCGCCGACATGCGCGCGGCCTACGACGCGCTCGACGAGGCGACCAAGCGCGAGGTGCACGACCTCGTCTGCCGGCACAGCCAGATCTTTTCCCGCGGCATCCTGGGGTTCACCGACTTCACGGAGGAGGAGCGCGTCAAGTGGACGCCGGTGCGCCAGCGCCTGGTGCGCCGCCATCCCGTGACCGGCCGGCTGTCACTCTATCTCGCGAGCCACGCCGGCGAGATCGAAGGCTGGCCGGTGCCCGAGGCGCGCGCCTTCCTGCGCGACCTCACCGAGCATGCGACGCAACGCCAGTTCGTCTACGCCCACGTCTGGCGCCTGTACGACCTGGTGATGTGGGACAACCGCGTCACCATGCATCGCGCCCGGCGCTACGACCACACCGAGGTGCGCGACATGCGGCGCACGACGCTCACCAACGAAGTGTCGAGTTTAGAACAGGCGCCGTGACCACCACGTTGTCATCCCGAGCGCAGCGAGGGACCTTTCCTGCGGCCTCAAAAGCCCCTCGCTGCGGTAAGCGCGGGGTAACCCCCGCGCCGGGTGACAGGGTCGTCTAATGCGTCTGCAATTCCTCGGCTCCGGCGATGCCTTCGGCAGCGGCGGCCGCTTCAACACCTGTTTCCATCTCGAGCGCGCGGCCCATGGCAACGTGCTGGTCGATTGCGGCGCCTCCTCGATGGTGGCGATCCGCAAGTGGCAGGTCGATCCCAACGCCGTCTCGACGGTTCTCGTAAGCCATCTGCACGGCGACCACTTCGCCGGCCTGCCGTTCTTCCTGCTCGACGCCCAGCTCGTCAGCCGCCGCACCGCGCCGCTCACCTTGGCCGGCCCGCCGGGCTTCCGCGAGCGGCTGGACATCGTCATGGAGGCGATGTTCGCGGGCTCGACCAAGGTCGAGCGGCGATTTGCCCTGGAGGTGCGCGAGCTGGCACTGCACGAGCGCGTCGAACTCTGCGGGCTTGCCGTCACGCCCTACCTGATGAAGCACTACAGCGGCGCGCCGTCCTATGCGCTGCGCATCGAGACCGAGGGCAAGGTGCTGACCTATTCGGGTGACACCGAATGGGTCGATGAGCTGATCCCGGCAGGACGCGACGCCGACCTCTTCATCTGCGAGGCCTACTTCTTCGACAAGGTGATGAAGTACCACATCGACTATTCGACCCTCGCCCGCCGCCTGCCCGACATCGGCGCCAAGCGCACCATCGTCACCCACATGAGCGCCGAGCTTTTAGGCCGCCAGGGCGAGATCGCGCTGGAGGCCGCGCACGACGGCCTGGTCGTGGAGTTCTGATGGGAGCGCGGGCCTCTGGCCCGCTCATGATCATGAGCGGGCCAGAGGCCCGCGCTCCCAGGCTACCCTGTGTTCCCGTGGCTGGTGAGCAGGCGAATGATCTGAACCGACTTGGGCAGCTCGATCAGGAACTCCGGATCGCGATCGAGGTGATGGATGTCGGTGGGGTCGCGGCCGGTGAAGCGCGCCATCGCCGGGATATCCTCCCAGTACGAGATGGTCATGAACTCGCTCTCATGCTCGCGGTCCTCGCGGAAGGTCTGCACGCCCAGCGCCTTCTCGATCAGCGGCTTGATGCCGACGTCGTAGTTGTACTTCTCGTACTCGTCGGCCCGCTCGCGCCGCACGCGGCCGCGCCAGATGCGGGCGATGGTCGGCTGCTTGCTCATTTCGGCCCCCACTCCTGGACCACGGTCTCGCTCACGGCATCGAGCATGCGTGTCTCCTTCAGCACCAGCCCGTGCTGCTTCAACGGCTCCTCGGCCGCAACGCCGTTGCCGACGCCGGGGAAGACCGGCCGACCGCGTGGCACGCTGGCCAGCGCGCGCGAGAGGAAGAAGGCGTCGTAGCCGATCGACAGGAACAGGCCGAACACGTCGGTGCCGCCCACCACCGCCAGGATGCCGTCGTCGATGTTGAGCTTCTGCCAGGCCTCGTCGAACGGCGCCGAAGCGGGATTCCACAGAATGATGTTGGGATTGTCGGTATCGTGCACGATGCGCTGCACGCGGCGCGTCACCAGGATGCGCTTGCGGCCCTTCTCCTTGGGCCCGCCTTCGGCCGAATGCCGGCCGTTGGCGACCGCCGACGCGTGGTCGAGCGATTCCTGGTAGAACTGCTGGTCGGCCGGGATCTTCAGCTCCTCGGGAAAGGAGCCGTCGGACTTGGCGATCATGCCTTCGCGACTGACGATGGCATAGCCTTCGATGCGGGGACGCTTGTTCATCACTCATACACCCCAATTCATGCGAAGGCGCCGATGATGGCGCCCTGGATAACGAGCACGCCCCGCCAATGGATGCCATTGATAATTGTCAGCGAGGCGTTGCGCTGGCCTAAAGCGTTGTTACCGGGCCGAGAGCCGAGTCAGTTCATGCCGGTGCCTCCTTTGTTCGCCCGAGCTTAGCGCGAACCGTCACTGCGGATCGAGATGCTCGGTGAGGAAGGCGATCTGGTCGGCGACGATGCGTTCGACGAACGGCGGGTGATAGACCTCGAAGTGGTCGGTCGGATAGCGGATCGCGCGGCCGAGCGGCGCCTCGTCGGCCACGCGCAACGCGATCTCGGGCTTCATCAGGTTCTCCCTGTCGCTGACGCAGACCAGCAACGGGCAGCGGACCTGCCGTGCCCTGGCGGCTGCGTCGTACAACAGCATCGACAGGCCGGCGCCGGCGGTGATGCGGCCATCGAACGTCACGCCCGGCGGCACGACGGACATCCAGCCGTCGTAGGCGCCCGCGACGTTGACGAAGGCGAGCTCGCCCGGCCGGCCGACGATCTGCACGTAACGCCGCCCAAGTCCCAACATCGCGCGTAAGAGGTCGGAGACGATCGGGCCGGTGAAGCGCAGCAGATGGCCGAGGCCTCCGCTCAGCGCCGGCGCCCGGCCCTGCAGGATCGGGCATTGGATGACGGCGGCAGCGATGTCGCTGCGGCGCGCCGCTGTCGCCACGACGTGGCTGGCACCGAACGACGTGCCCCACAGCGCCACGCGGGCGGCATCGAGCTCGGGCCTGGTGTGGATGAAGGCCAGCGCCGCGTCGATGTCCTGGAAATAGCGGCCGAGACTCATGAGCTGGCGCGGCTCGCCGTCCGATTCGCCGAGATGGCGGAAATCGAAGGCGAGCACGGCGAAGCCCGCTTGGCTGAACCAGCGCTCGTACTGGTCGAGCATCATGGCGTGGGTGGCGCCGCCGCCATGGATCAGCAGCACGACGGGATGCGGCGCTGCGGCTTGCGGCACGGTGAGCCAGGCAGCACAGCGCTCGCCGCCGGAAGGGAACGTCAAACGGGTGGTCATCGTGGTCTCCTTTCAGTACAGTGTACGTAATAAAGGCGATCTATTACGTACGATGTACGTTGTCAAGGAGGCAGCAATGGCCCCCAAGGCCAAGTTCACGCGCGCTCAGCTGCAGGAGGCCGCGCTGGCGCTGGTCGACGAGCAGGGCCTGGCCGCGCTTTCCATGCGGACCCTGGCCGGCGCCCTCGGCACCGGGCCGATGACGCTCTACAACTACGTCAAGGACCGCGACGAACTCGACGCGTTGGTGGTCGAGGCCGTGCTGTCCGAGGTCAGGCCGACTCGCCCGCGCGGTGAGTGGCAGGCCGAGGTACGCGCCATCGTCGAGGCGACATGGCGCACCGTGCGCCGGCATCCCAACGTCATCCCGCTGGTCCTGACGCGGCGCACCCTGCATGACACGACCTTGCAATGGGCCGAGGCCCTGCTCGAGGCGCTGGCGCGCGGCGGACGGCGCGACGCCGAATTGCTGATCGCCTTTCGCACGGTGTCGGGCTTCGTCATGGGCCTGGCCCAGGCGCAGCTTTCCGGCCCGACCGCCGACCATCCCGACGTGGCGCGCGCCGAGGCCCTGCCCGCCGGCCACTATCCGCGGCTGATCGAGATCGCCAAGGCGGCGAAGGGCCTCGGGCCCGACCGCGAGTTCCGTGCCGGGCTCGACATCGTCATGGCCGGACTGACCGCCGTCCGATCCGGCAAGGCGGCATCCTGATCGAGCGCTCGGATTGCATCAACCCGGCGCTGCATGGTTCACTTGGACGCCGGGCCGGCAGGCCCAAGCGGGGGAATCGGTTATGAGAGCTATGATCGTTGCCAGTCTGGTCGCGATGCTTGCTGGCTTGTCGCCGGCGCAGTCGCAGCCTCGCGCCGACCTCTTCATCACGGGCGTCACCGTCGAAACGAGCCGGATCGGGGTCGGCGAGACCTTCGACTATGTCGTGACGGTCAAGAATATCGGCGCCGCACCCTGCAACCTGGTCACGATCCGGCTGCTGCCGGCCACCGGCTCGACGGCGGCGGAGATGGTCTCCTCGCGCGCCGAATTCCCGCTCGACTGCACGTTGGCACTCTGCCAGGGCGGCATGTCGTTCATGCTGTGGCCGGGCCATTCCATCTGGGCGCGCTACACGATGAAGGGGATGGTCGCGGGTCAGCAACCGCCGGCCACCGTCACCGTCGATCCCAACAACCGGTGCCGCGAAACGAGCGAGCGCAACAACACGGCGATGAGCCCTGCCGTGCAGGTCATCGACCGGCCCAAGCTCAAGCTCGGCATCCGCCGTCCGGCGCCGGCGACCATCCAGCTGCCGACGGAGTCGTTTCCGATCACCATCACCAATGTCGGGCGCGGCGGCGCCACCGACGTCGCCGTGAGCTGGCTGACCGGCCTGGGCGAACTCGACCCGCAGCTGGGCACGATGACGGGGCGCCGTTTGCGCCCGGCACCAATGCGCCTGCCACCCTGCCGGTGACCACCAGGCCAACCCGCCGGCCAAGATGTGCGTCATCTCGGTGCGCCTGGGACCGAACGAGGCGATCCAAGGCCACGTCCGGTTCGCTTCCTGTCGCGATCGCCGCAATGTCGCGCTGAGCGTCTCCACGGCCGACGACACGGCCGTGGAGGACCACAGCATCCCGATCCACCGCGGCTGCGGCGGCTGACGGACGGCTGGGCGCTCAGGACGTACGGAAGGCCTGGCGCGCCAGAAGCTTCCAGTTGCCTCCGTCCTTCACCCAGACCTGCATGACGCCGACCTTGGCCTGCGACGGCTTGCCGTCGGTCTCGGTCTCGACGACGAAGACATGGCGGGCAATGGCGTTGTTGCCGACGACCGTGACGGTCGGCTCGTTGAGCGTGATCGACTTGTAGGTCGTCTTCTTGCCGGCGATGACGTCGACGAACTCCTTCTTGGTCTCGAGGCGGCCGGCGGAATGGCCGTAGCTCAGCTGGTCGGCGACCAGCGCCTCGAGCTTGGCCTTGTCGGCGGCGAGCATGGCCTTGCTGAGATCGTCGATGGCCTTGCGCACCGCCGCCTCGTCGGCAGATTCGGCCTTGGCAATGGTGGGGGT
>DATGZZ010000572.1:0-4115 GCA_035296945.1 Reyranella sp. | reverse complement strand
AGGACGGCGCCCGGCTGCAGGTGCGCCTCATCGTGCGGCCCCTGTCGGATTCCTGGCAGAGGCACGTCGGCTTCGGCCTGCTCGCCTACGACACCGAAGGCGGCGCCAAGCCGGTGGCCGTGGCGGGCGAACCCGAGGTGCCGGTGGCGGCGGCCGCCGCCAGCCCTTCGGCGCGCGCCAAGATCCTGGTGGTGGACGACAACAGCGGCGTCCTCGAGGAGGCGACGGAACAGCTGACCCGTCTCGGCTACGACGTCGTTTCCGCGTCGAGCGGCGCGGAGGCGCTCGCCGTGCTCGAGCGCGGCGAAAGGGTCGACCTTTTATTCACCGACGTCGTCATGCCAGGCGACCTTGCCGGCCGCGACCTGGCCGACAAGGCAACCGAGCTGCGTCCCGGCCTGAAAGTGCTGTTCGCGTCGGGCTACTTCGAGGGGGCGCTCGTCAGCAAGGGTGCCCTCGAGACCGACGTCCAGTTCATCGCCAAGCCCTACCGCATGAAGGCCCTGGCGCAGAAGGTCGAAGAGGTCCTGGGTTCCTGAGCCGGCCCCTCTGACCCACACTCGGCCGCCGTGGATTAGGCGGCTCGACTGCGATACCAATGCCGGGCCATGGCCGCGCACCCCGTCATCGCTTCCGGTCGCGACATCCGCCTCGACCTGTTCCGTGGGCTGGCGCTCTGGTTCATCTTCGTCGACCACATTCCGACCAACGTCGTGAGCTGGTTCACCGTCCGCAATTACGGCTTCAGCGACGCCACCGAGGTCTTCGTCTTCATCTCAGGCTACACCGCCGTGATCGCCTACGCCCGCATGATGCAGCGCGAGGGCTGGATACGCGCTGCCGCTCGCGTCTACCGCCGGGTCTGGCAGCTCTATGTCGCCCACATCCTGCTGTTCATGGCCTTTGCCGCCCAGATCATCTGGGTGTCGATCGCCCGCGACATGCCCTCGCTGATCGACGAGATGGAGCTGATGGGCCTGGGCGAGAACCCCTACCGGGCGATCCTGGCGGCAGCCCTGCTGCAGTTCCGGCCGGTCAATCTCGACGTCCTGCCGCTCTATATCGTGCTGTTGGCTGCCTTCCCCTTCGTCCTGCCGGCGGTCATCCGCTGGCCGTTCGTGGTGATTGGCGTATCGCTCACCCTTTATGCGGCGACATGCCACTTCAACTGGAACCTGCCGGCCTACCCCGAGGGCAAGGTCTGGTACTTCAATCCGCTCGCCTGGCAGGTCGTGTTCTACGTTGGTACCGCCTGCGCCGTGCTCGGGCCCCAGCTCGCCTGGCTCGACCGGTTCCGCTGGCCGCTCTCGGTCCTGGCCGGCCTATACCTGCTGTTTGCCGCCTTTATCGCGTTGTCCTGGCACTATAATTCCCTCCAAGAAATCACACCCGCCTGGGTCGCCCGGCAAATATATCCGATCGACAAGACGAACATCGACATCCTGCGGTTTTTGCACTTCCTCGCCCTGGCCTGGCTGGTCCGGGTGCTGGTGCCGGCCCAGGCGGCTTTCCTGCGCTGGCCGGTCTTCCACCCACTTCGCAGGTGCGGTGAACAATCGTTGCTTATATTCTGCATCGGTACCTTTCTCGCGTTGTCCGCCCAGATCGTCGTCAGCTACTTCGAGGAGTCGCTCCTGTCGCAGATCGTCGTGAGCGTCGCAGGCATTCTCGTCATGTGCGCGGCCGCCTATGTGGCGACCTGGTTCAAGAGCGGAGGATCTGCCGGTTCCGGACGGACGCCCAGCGCGGCGGAGGCCGTGCCGTGAGATTCAGCGCCTGGCCCTGGCTGGCCGCCCTGCTGGCGCTGCTGCTGCCGGCCAGCGCCTTTCCGCAGTCGATGACGCTGTGTCGTGCCAAGCCCGAGCTGCTGGAGCTCGGCAACTCGCTCCCTGCCGCGCGCAAGGCAATCGCCGAGCGCAAGCAGCTGCGCGTCATTGCGCTGGGCTCGTCGTCGACTTCGGGCTACGGCGTGTCGAACCCGGCCTATGCCTATCCTGCGCAACTGAAGATGGGGCTCGACAAGGCGCTGCCCGGCGTCGACGTCGAGGTCCTCAATCGAGGCATCGGCGGGCAGGATGTCGAGGAGATGGCCGCGCGCATGCAGGCCGAGATGAAGGAGAATCCGGCCTCGCTGGTGGTCTGGCAGACCGGCACCAACGCCGCCATCCGCCAGATGCCGATCGAGAAGTTCACGCGCTGGCTGCGCAACGGGCTGGCGTTCGGCAAGTCGCTGGGTGCCGACTTCGTGCTGATGAACCTGCAGTACGTGCCGGCCGTCGTCGCCGCGCCCGACAAGGAAGCCTACGAAAAGGTCATGGCCGCGGCGGCCAAGGAGTACGATGCCGGCCTGTTCCGTCGCTTCGACATCATGCGCGGCTGGTACAAGGACGGCATGCCTTACGCGCAGTTCGTGCAGCTCGATGGGCTCCACCTCAACGACTTCGGCCAGAAGTGCATTGGCAAGCTTCTCACCCGGTCGATCCTGAACTCGCTCAACGGTCCTTAAGAAGTTCTCTCATGCCGCGTCGCTTCGTTGATCTGTCTATCTATCTCGAGAACGACGTCATTTCCGATCCGCCGCCGTTCGGCCCGAAGATCCAGTATCACAAGCACGAGGACACGGCGGGCCAGATCGCCGGCTTCTTTCCCGGGCTCAAGAAGGAAGACCTGCCGGACGGCCAGGGCTGGGCGGTTGAGACCGTCAACCTCTCGACCCACAACGGCACCCATCTCGACGCGCCCTATCACTTCCATTCGACGATGAACAAGGGCGAGCGCGCGATCACCATCGACGAGGTGCCGCTCGAATGGTGCTTCCAGCCTGGCGTGAAGCTCGACTTCCGTGACAGGCCGGACGGCCACGTCATCACCGCGCAGGAAGTGGAGGACGAACTCAAGCGGATCAGCCATGAGCTGAAGCCGCTCGAGATCGTCGTCGTCAACACGCGCGCTGGATCGCGCTACGGCAACAACGATTACGTCAACGCCGGCTGCGGCATGGGCTACGACGCCACCATCTTCCTGCTCGAGAAGGGCATTCGGCTGACCGGCACCGACGCCTGGAGCTGGGACGCGCCGTTCTACTGGACCGCCCAGAAGTGGGCCAAGGACCACGATCCCTCGATCATCTGGGAAGGCCACAAGGCCGGCCGCGACATCGGCTACTGCCATCTCGAGAAGCTGCACAATCTCGAGGCGCTGCCCGGCGACGGCTTCACCATCGCCTGCTTCCCGCACAAGATCCGCGGCGCGTCGGCCGGCTGGACGCGGGCGGTCGCGATCTTCGAGGAGTGACGCACCAGCGTCGCGACGACACTGCTGTCATCCCGAGCGGAGCGAGGGACCTTTAGGGCAACCGGAAAGGTCCCCCGCTCCGCTCGGGATGACAGTTTTGTCGTAACGGCTTCCTCGAGTCAGGCGGGCCGGCGCGCGAACAGCAGCCCCAGGCCGAGAGCCGCGATGGCGATGCCGGCGCCGGTGCGCAGGCGGGCCAGCAGCGATGGCCGGGCGAGCGCCGCCGAGCGGGCGCGCGCGGCCAGGAACACCACGACGACGTCGACCGCGGTGTTCAGGAACACCGAGATCAGGCCGAGCACGAAGAACTGCAGCCACACCGCGCCAACGGCGGGATCGACGAACTGCGGCAGGAAGGCGAGGAAGAAGGCCGCCGTCTTGGGGTTCAGGGCCTCGACGAATATGCCGTCGCGAAAGGCCCGACCGACGCTCGCGCCGCGCGCCGCCTCGACCACGTCGAGCCGCGCCTCTCGTGCTGTCTTGATGCCGAGCCACACCAGGTAGACGGCGCCCGCCAGCTTGAGGACGGTGAAGGCCTCGGCACTCGCCAGGATCAGCGCCGAGACACCGATGGCGCCTGCCGCGACATGGACCAGCCCGCCGACGCCCGTGCCGAGGCTCGACGCCAGGCCGACTCCGCGACCGTCGGCCAGCGTGCGTGCGGCGACATAGAAGATGCCGGGCCCCGGCGACACGGCGATGATCGACGCGGCCGCCAGGAAAAGCAGGAAGCTCATCAGGCCAGCGGCCAAGCCAATGGCTAAGCCAGCGGGTCCGGCTCACCCGCCGGCAGAGGCATCTCGAAGACGTTGAGCGTCATC
>DATGZZ010000571.1:0-6152 GCA_035296945.1 Reyranella sp. | reverse complement strand
AGCGTGGCAGCTGCGTGCCTTCCTCGACCCCGAAGCGCTTGGCGAAGGACCCGGCCGCCACGTTGCGGACCTTGATCTCGAGCGGGATGATCTCGACCTGGCGGATGAGCTGCTCGCGCATGTTCAGCCGGCGGATGAAATGGGTCGGCACGCCGATCTCGCCGAGCTTCATCATAAGGAACTCGGAGATGCGGTTATTGATCACACCCTTGCCCGTGATCGTGCCCTTCTTCTGGTTGTTGAACGCGGTAGCGTCGTCCTTGAAGTACTGGACGATCGTCCCGGGCTCGGGCCCCTCGAACAAGGTCTTGGCCTTGCCCTCGTAGATGCGGCGGCGGCGGGACATTTATTACTCCTGGGCGGATGGTGCCATCCGCCCCTTATTCGGCCGGAATATGGCGGAAGTCCCATGCGCCCGGACTGGGGAAAAATCCATTGAAAATGATGACGCAGCCGTCATATTCACCTCTCACCGGAGGCCCCCAATGGCCCAGCAGATCACCTACGACAAGGCCTACGACACAATAATGCCGGAAGATTTCCCGGCGATGCTGGAAGTACCGCGCTACGGCCGGCGCAGCGATGCCTTCGACGGCATCATTTCGGCCACCCACGACCATTTCTGGGACCCGCTGGACAAAAACTACATCGACTTCGACCAGCCGTTCGACATGGCGACCACCTCGGTGGTGCCGCTCGACATGGTGGTCGAGCTCAGGAGCGCCGTCGCCGACCGGCTGGACGAAGGCCAGAAGATCCAGCTCGCCAACGACGTCATGCACTGGTCGATCTCCAACCTGCTGCATGGCGAGCAGGGCGCTTTGTCGCTGTCGGCCAGCCTCTGCCACATCCTGCTCGATCCCGGCGCCCAGGAATACGCCGCCAACCAGGCGCGCGAGGAGGCCCGCCACGTCGCGGGCTTCACCCGCTACATCGCCAAGCGCTGGGGCGAGCCGCTGCCGGTCGGCAAGACCATCGCCACGGTGCTGGCCGATCTCGTCAGCACGAACGAGGTCTACAAGAAGATCGTCGGCATGCAAATGCTGATCGAGGGCCTGGCGATGGGCTCGTTCGCCACGCTCAACGCGCGGACCAACGATCCGGTATTGCGCCGGCTGGTCCAGCTCGTGATGAGCGACGAGGCCTTCCATCACCGGTTCGGCCGCATCTGGGCCGCCAAGACGATCCGGCACCTCAACGAGGAGGAACATCGCAAGGTCGAGGACTGGTCGGCCCAGATTTTCCAGACGCTGCTGTTCAACCTGATCAATGCCGAGCAGAAGCAGGTCATCTACGCCAAGTACGGCCTCGACTGGCAGTGGGTGCGCGACGCGGTCAAGGAGACGTTCAGCGACGAAGATCGGCGCGCGAATCTCAAGGAGAGCACCAACCTGTTCCGCGTGCTGATCAAGACGCTGCTGCATGCCGGCATCATCACCCAGCGCACTGCGCCGCTCTATGCGGTGTGGGTCGACATGAAGGAGCTCGAGGCCGAGGGCGACGGCATCCCGGGTGACGTCGTCGCCGAGGAAATGCTGGGGGTGCTGCGCGAGATCAACGCCAAGCGCCGGCGCATCTCGTCGAAGGACGCCGCCGCAGCCGCGTGATCTTACCAGCCGGTGAATTAGAGCGAGAGCCCGTTCAGAACGGCCGTCGCATGCTGGCCAGCATGGTGATCGGCCCGACGCGGCCCTGCCAGAGGCAGAGCAGGGGCGCGACCAGCAGCTCCATGGCGAGCGCGCCGCCGATCGACCATGTCAGCGTGTCGCCAAGGGCCACGCCCAGCAGGCGCGAGATGCCGCCGATCGCCACCAGGGCGGTGAGCAGGCGAAATCGTGCGGTCTTGCCCTCGATGTCCGAGATCGTCGTCCAGAAGGCCAGCCCGATCGCCAGCAACAGGCCCGACAGGTAGCGCTCGTGGTTCGCCGACCCGCCGCCATGGCCTCCGAGGCCGTGCAATACGCCCCAGGCACCCGCCCAGACCGCCACCAGTCCGGCCAGGGCGACACACGTCTGAAGCGTTCTTTTCTCGGCCCAAGCGGACACTGGGTTCACCGTGCGGGTTTCAAAGCCGTCTCGTCGCGGCCTGGTGTCAGGCCGGTGGAGATCCAAGGGATACGTAGGGGCATGGGCACAAGATCACGCGGCAGAGCGAGCATGTGGCTGGTCTCCATGACAAGCCGCGACGGCTCCAGCAGCTGTTCAATAGTGAACGCTTTATTTGGCAATGGTCAGAGGCCGAAGCAGCAACGCTCCGTGATCGGGCGTCGTTTGATCTGCATGGCAACAGTCGATGCCGCTTTCACAAACGGGCATGCGCCCCTCGTCCTCGTGGTCGAGGACGAGTTCTTTCTGCGCTACGTCACGGCTGAGTACCTCGAGGACTGTGGCTTTTCCGTGCTGCAGGCGGCAAACGCCGACGAAGCCGTCGGCCTGCTGCAGGCGAACCGGGATGTCGGCGCCGTGTTCTCCGACATCCAGATGCCGGGCAGCATGAATGGCCTGGGCCTGGCTCACTGGATCACGGAAACCCTGCCGGACGTGAAGGTGCTGCTGACGTCGGGTCAGGTCCTGCCCGCCGCGGCACGGGAATGGACTCTGCTTGCCAAGCCCTACGACATGGCGGAAGTGGAGCGCCGGTTGCGCGACATGACGGCACAGAACTGATTTCGCAAAGTTCCTATTGTCCGCGAAAGCGCGGCTTGCGGCGTTCCCGCCAGGCCTCGTGCGCCTCGGCCTTGTCCTCGCTCATCTCCAGCACCATGAAGCGGTAGGAATCGACCAGCGACGCGTCGGCAAGGTTGGGGATGTCCTGGCCCCGGTTCAGGGATTCCTTGACCATGCGCACGGCAAGCGGCGGCAGGCCCGCGATGTGGTCGGCAACTGCCAACGCCTGGGTCATCAGGTCGGCATGCGGCACCAGCCACTGGGCCAACCCGATGCGATGGGCCTCTTCGGCCTTGAGCGGGAAGCCCATCGCGACCCGCATCGCCAGGCCCTTGCCGACGATGCGCCCGAGCCGCGTCGCGCCGCCATAGTTGGGCAGGATGCCCAGCGCCACCTGCGGCAGGCGCCACTCCGCCCGCTCGGAGGCCACGACCAGGTCGCAGCAGAAGGTGATGATGCAGCCGATGCCGATGGCATAGCCGTTGACCGCGCCGATCACGGGCTTGGGGAAGTCAGCCAGCAGATTGGATGGAAAGTTCCGGGCGCGGCCCATGCGCTTGACGAAGGCGGCGGCCGAGCGCGTGTTGTGGGTATTGGGGTCCCGCAGGTTGGCGCCGGCGGAAAAGGCGCCACCCGCCTCGTCGCCGGTCAGGATGATGGAACGGACCTCGTCGTCGTCGGTCGCCTCGTCGAGATGACGGAGCAGGCCGTCGTTGTAGTCCTGTCCCCAGCAGTTGCGGGCTTCGGGGCGGCTCAGCGTCAGGATGCCGGTATGGCCCTGCTTGCGGTAGAGAACGGGCATGGGGTTCCTCCTTTTGGGAGGAATTGTTGGCCGTCTAGGGCTTGCGCGCCAGTACGAAGGCCGACAGTCCCGCCAGCCGGTTGATCGGCAAGAGCGGCAGCTCGGCCGCGCACATCGCCGTCAGGATGCCGTTGGTGAGCGCACCGTGCTTCTTCAGGCTGGTCCTGGGCTCGGTCGCGCCGCGCGTGGCCAGCCGCACGGCCGCGGCCAGCGGAAAGACGAAACCGAAATAGTAGGCGCCGCGGACAACCTGCAGGCCGGCGTCACGCAGCGTCGTTTCGATCTCGCCCAGGCGATAGCGCCTTTTGTGCTCGAGGAAGACGTCGTGGCCGCTCCACAGGAAGCGGAAGGCCGGCACCGTCACCAGGAAATGCGCGCCGGACGACACCTTGGCGGCGTAGTGTCGGACGAGCCCGCGGTCGTCGTCGACATGCTCCAGCACGTCCATCATCAGCACCAGATCGCAGTCGGTCGGGCCGGTGTCGCGGCGATAAAGCACGGGCTTGCCGTCTTCGCTGTCGTCGCGGTCGCTCGCATAGCCGATGTCGACGCACAGTGCCGATTGAGCGCCGGCCTCGGCCAGCAGATGGCGGGAGAAGAAGCCCGAGCCCGCGCCGATATCGAGGATGCGCCGGGCGCCGAGGCTGCGGACCATGCGCCTGAGCGCCGCCGCCTTCGACCGGTAATACCAGTGCCGGCCGATATCGGCGCCGAGAATGTCTTCTTCCTTGAGGTCCATAGGGTCAGGACTTCGGCGCCTGGATGTCCCCGTCTTCGTAGACGCCTTCGACCACGTAAATCGGCCGGCCTTTGACCTCGAGGAAGAGGCGGCCGAGATATTCGCCGATGATGCCAAGCGACAGAAGCTGGATGGCGCCCATCAGCAGCACCGCGATCAGGAGCGAGGCGTAGCCCGGCGTGTCGATGCCAAAGATCAGCACGCGGGTGATGATGAACAGGGCGTAGAGGACGGAGATGGCGGCGATCACCACGCCGACATAGAACCAGGCGCGCAAGGGCGCGGTCGAGAAGGAGACCACGCCGTCCAGGGCGAAGTTCCACAATCGCCACAGATTGAACTTGCTCGAGCCCGCGGCGCGCTGCGGCCGCTCGTAGGGCACGCCGACCGCGTTGAAGCCGACCCAGGCGAACAGGCCCTTCATGAAGCGATTGCGCTCGGGCAGTTGGCGCAGCACCTCGACGGCGCGCCGGTCGACCAGGCGGAAGTCGCCGACATTCTCGGGGATGCGCACCGGCGACATCGAATTGAACACGCGATAGAACCAGTTGGCCGACAGCCGCTTGGCCGCGGTGTCCCAGGTGCGCTGCGTGCGCACGCCGTAGACGACGTCGTAGCCTTCGCGCCAGCGCGCCATGAAGGGCCCGATCAGTTCCGGCGGATCCTGCAGATCGATGTCCATCGGCACGATGACGTCGCCGCGCGCGTGGTCGATGCCGGCGGTCAGCGCCGCCTCCTTGCCGAAGTTGCGCGACAGGTTGACGATCCTGAGGCGCCGGTCCAGCGCGGCGCGGTCGAGCAGATGCGCCAGCGTGTTGTCGCGTGAGCCGTCATTGACGAACACGATCTCGAAACGAAAGCCGTCGCGTTCCATCAGCGGCGGCACCGTGTCGAGGTAGAGGTCGATCGATTCCTCCTCGTTGAACACCGGCACAACCAGCGACACCAACGGGTCGGCCGGCCGGCGGGCGCGCTGGCCGGCCAGCTGGCGCTCCAGGGCGCTGCCGCTCAGGTGCGGGTGCGGAAGGATCGATTCAGGCACGAACGGGGGTCATTGGCAGACTGGCATACTATCAGGTCACGCATTCGACGGCACCGCTCAAGGCCGTGATGCCGAGATCGACATCAAGCGTGCTTGGTCATTGGAACGTCGTTCTCCCCTGCTGCGCCAGACCGCCGTTGCGATCGGCGATCCACGTAGCGACGGCCCCATCGCCTTCGTGGCGTGCATGGACCGAAAAAGCCGCTCCGGCGTAGACCGGCGCCAGCGCGCGGAACTCGAAGCTTCGTGGAATCCTATCGGGATTGGCGCGGCGGGCCAGCTCGATTTGCACCATGCCCATCAACGGCCCGTGAACGATCAGGCCGGGATAACCTTCGGTGCCGGTGACATAAGGTTGATCGTAGTGGATCCGATGGCCGTTGAAGGTGAGTGCAGAAAAGCGGAACAGCAGCACCGGGTCGGCCATGATCTTCTTCGACCAGATAGCGTCGGTCGGGGCGGGCTTGGGGTCGCGTTGCGTCTCGCCGGCTTTGGCCGCCTCGCGATAGACGATGTCGTGGTCCTCGACGAAGGAGACGCCGTCCGGCCCCGACACGGTGTGCTCGACGGTAACGAACACCATGGCGCCGGTGGTGCCGGTCTTGGGCTCGACCGACTTGATGCGTGAGGAGCGGTGGATCGTCTGGCCCACCCTGAGCGGCGGGCCGGTGAAGGCGAAGCGGCTGCCTGCCCACATGCGGCGCGGCAGCGGCACGGGCGGCAGGAAGTCGCCGCGCTCGGCATGGCCGTCGGGCCCGACCTTCGAAAGCGGCGCGGTTTCGAGGAAATAGAGCCAATGCCAGAGCGGCGGCAGGGGATCGCCGGGCTTGGGATCGGGGTCCTGCTCGTCGAAGGTGGCGATCAGCGCCCGCACCGGGAAGGGCGCCGCAAAATCCTCGACG
>DATGZZ010000570.1:0-5843 GCA_035296945.1 Reyranella sp. | reverse complement strand
GTGAACATGCTGCCGCCGGACCGGCTGGTGAAGGGCGGCGTGCTGCTATTGCCCTGCGTCGGCGACGGCCGGCAGAGCGGCACGTCGGCGAGCCCGTCGATCCTCAACGCGTCGCCCGAAGCCGCCGTCGGCGGCGGGCTGGCGCTGCTCAAGACGGGCGACAAGGTGCGTGTCGATATCGGCAAGCGGCGCGCCGACGTCCTGATTCCGGAAAAGGAACTCGCCGAGCGCAAGGCGGCGTGGAAGCCGCACGTCAAGGAGAGCCAGACGCCTTGGCAGGAACTGCAGCGCAAGTTCGTCGGCCAGCTGGCCAGCGGCGCGTGCCTCGACTTCGCGGTCAACTATCAGAGGATCGTCGAGACCAAGGGCGTGCCCCGGCACTCGCATTAGCTTCATGATTCGGACCGCGGGCGTCCCGCCCGCTCATGGATTCATGAGGCGGGCGAGACGCCCGCGGTCCGAACATGAGTTAACGAAACAGCCGCTGCTCGACGGAGATCGGCAGGTCGGAGCGCGGGATCAGGAGGATCGCCCACGGTGACGTCGGCTGGCCGACCGGACGGGTCGCGGGCGGCGGGGGAGGTGCCAAGTTGGCGCCCGTGCCGGACGGCGCAAAGCCTGCGCCGGCACCACCCGCGAAGCCGCTCGGCGCGCTGGGCGCGATGGCGACCGGCCGCGGCGAGGAGGGGGCGGGTGCGCGCTGGGCCATCATGAACTCGGCCGGCATGCGCTCTTCGAAGACGACGACGATGCGATCGCGCCGGCGGCTGGTCGACAGGATGTTGACCGAATAGCCCTCGCTGGCGCGGCGGCCGAGGAAGATGCCGACGGCATTCATGCGGCCAGGTTCGAACACGTCGGGCGCCGGACTGCCGACGCGACCCCACAGGCTGCGCCATTCGGTGATCGTGCCGGCGACGACCTGCTCGGGCTGGCGCGTGATCGCCGTCGCGCCTTGCCAGTGCCGCCCCTCGATGGTCTGCGAGGTGGCATTGCCGGCCGGCAGCAACAAGGCGCCGGTGCCGAGGACGGCATACGACAGGAGCCGCCGACGCGGCAGATGATCAACGGTAAGGGGAGCTGTATTAGCGTTCAATCGCACAACAGATCTCGGGAACCCGGGCTGAACTAAGTGAGTGTCCGAAATGACCACTACACTTTGGCTCAATTGAGGCTGGCCCTGGCCATGTTCGCGCGGCCTTCGTATCAATCATGACGGCCTGTGGCTTTCGTGCAACATACGCGGGGATCGTGGCCGCTAGGCGGGCTTTCCTTGGCGGCCGACGTCGGCCGCGAAGCGCCGCGCCCCGGCCCGGGGCGCGCCAGTCGCGACCGTGGCGATGCCGAGGCGGAATTCGTTCAAGGTGGCCTGGTCCCAATCGAGCGACCATTGCTCGAGAGCCGAGCGCCGGTCGTTGCGCAGGGCGGCCTGCGGCAGGCGTGCAAGTTCGTGCGCCAGGCGCAGCGATTCGGCGAACGCCTGGCCGGGCTCGACGAACCGGTTGACAAGGTACACGCCGAACGTGGCATCGCGTGCCGCCACCCTGACATCGCGCCACAGCGCGAGCTCCAGGCCGCCTGCGACCGCGTGGCCTTCGACCGCGGCGATCACCGGCTTGCCGAGCATGAGTCGCGTCGGGCCCATCGGCCCGTCGCCGCTTTCCAGGCGATGGCCGCGATGGCCGGCTGCCGTCTGCTTGAGATCGTAGCCGGCGCAGAACGTGCCCTCAGCGCCCGTCAGGATCGCGACGTGCTGCGAGGCATCGGAATCGAAGCGGCGGAACGCGTCGGCGAGCGCGGCGGCGGTCGGCGGATTGACGGCGTTGCGCGCCGCCGGGCGATCGATCGTGACGATCGTCACGCGACCGTCGACGTCGCAACGGACTGTCGGAAGATCAGGCATGCATGATGATCGTGTCGAGGGCGGACGGCCGACGAATGAATTGAACGGGCCGATCGTTGAACCGTCTTCATCGATCGCGTCGTTGCCGTGACAGGCTGCCCGGCGGCAGGCACAATCAGGCCATGGCTGCACGCTCCGCTGCCGTCTCGCCGCCCCGGATCCTGCGGGCGGCCGAGCCGATGCCCGCCGCGACACGACTGAGACCGGCATTGTTGCTCTCGCTGCAGGCGTTCGATGCGGCGGTGCGGCTGGGCAGCTTCAAGGACGCGGCCGAAGCGCTGCACATCACGCCGTCGGCCATCAGCCATCGCATCCGCAATCTGGAGAAGGCGATGGGCGACACGCTGTTCAGTCGGGCGCATCGCGCCGTCGAGGTGACGCCGACAGGCCAGCGCCTCGCGATAGCGACAGGCCGCGCGTTCGGCGAGTTGATGCGGGCGACGACGCCGCTTGCCGGCAGCGAGGCCAATCGCCGGCTGCGGCTCAGCATCTCTTCGACCTTCGTCACGGCCTGGCTGGTGCCGCGCGTCGCCGGCTTCATGGCAAGCCATCCAGAGATCGAGCTCTCGATCGAGAACTCCAACCGGCTGCTCGACCTGGAGAACGAGCCGTTCGATGCAGGGATACGCGCCGGCGACGGCAACTGGCCGGGGCTGGTCGCGCAGCATCTCATGGACCTGCATGTCACGCCGGTGGCGACACCGGCCATGGTGCGGCAGCTCAGGCTTCGCCAACCGTCGGACATCGCGCGGGCACCGATGATCCACGTCGTGTCCTTCCCGCTCGCCTGGCCGATGTGGCTGCGCCAGGCTGGGGTGAGTGCCGCCAAGGCCAGGCAGGCAATCTGGGTCGACAGCTTCGAATCGGCTCTGCAGCTCGCCGAGAACGGTGCGGGTGTGGCGCTGGGGCTGGTGCCCCTGTTCGCCGAGCGTGAGCGCCTCGGCACCGTCTGCCGGCCCATCCCGATGAGCCATTCCACGGGCGGCTATTGGCTGGTGCACCGCCCACAGGAGACGAGCAACCCTGCCCTGCGGGTCTTCAAGCGCTGGCTGCGCAGCGAGCTGGCGAAGGACGGTTGAACGCGATTCATCCCAGGGCGGCGCGGTTTCTTTCGTCGCCCGGTTGGGCGGGCGTATGCTGGCGGCATGAAAACGGCAATGGATGACCAGTCGGTGGCGCAGCGCATCCTCGACCATATCGCCAACGGCACGACCGATGTCGGCGAGGAGGTCTGGCGCGAGCCGGTTGCCAACTACCAGTCGAAGGAAAGGCTGGCCGCGGAGATCGAGCGCGTGCTGCGACGCTCGCCAACGCCATTCTGCCCGGCGGCGGCGCTGCCCGAGGTCGGCTCCTACATCGCGCGCGACGCGGCGGGCACGCCGACCGTCGTGGTGCGCGGCGCCGACGACAAGGTGCGCGCCTTCCGCAACGCCTGCCGCCATCGCGGCATGCAGGTCGCGAGCGATTCGGGCTGCACGCGCGCCTTCGTCTGCCGCTATCACGGCTGGACCTACAATCTTGAGGGCCGTCTGCGCCATATCCCGCACGAGGCGGGATTTCCGGGCTTCGACAAGGAAGCGCACCCGCTGGTGCCGATGACGGCGAGCGAGCGCTTCGGCCTGGTGTTCGTCACCCAGGATGAGCCGGCGCTGGGCGACGATTCGCTGGGCGGTTTGGACAAGCTGATCTCACCCGAGCAGCGCCTGTTCGCGACCACCGCGCGGGAGTTCGAGGTCAACTGGAAGATCCTGCTGGAAGGCTTCATCGAGGGCTATCACATCAAGTCGACGCATCCCGAAAGCTTCCTGCCCTACGGCTTCGACAATCTGAACGTCATCGACCTGTTCGGTAGCCACAGCCGCGTCACCTATCCGTTCCAGCGCATCAAGAAGCTCGCCAAGGTGGCCCCGGCCGAGCGCCGGGTCGAAGGCCTGCTGACCTACGTCTACCACCTGTTCCCCAACGTGCTGATCACGGTGCTGTCGCGCCACACCAACGTGGTGATCCTGGAACCGCTTGGCGTGGATCGCACGCGGCAGATCACCTACACGCTGACCAACGGCGGCGGCGACGATCCCGCGGCCTTGGCCGAGGCCAGGCGCGACGCCGACTTCGTCGGCAACACCGGGGCACAAGAGGACCGCGCGGTCGTCCAGGCGATCCAGCGCGGGCTGGGCAGCCGCGCCAACGACGCCTTCACCTTCGGCCACTACGAAAGCGCCATCGTCCACTTCCACAAGACGTTGACCGCGGCGCTTTCTCCGGACCGCGCGCGTCTCGCGCGCTCATGAGGCGCGCGAGACGCGCGCGGTCCGGAAGAATCTAAGACCGCTTCGCCCGGTCCGCCGCGTTGGTCGACTGGATCTGCTCGCGGATGCGGCGCCAGTCGTCGTCGCTGTAGGCCATCATGTTGGAGAAGGTGCCGTTGCCCATGATGCCCATGGCGCCGTCGATGGCGATGACCTCGCCGTTGATGTACTCGACCTCGTCGCTCATCAGGAACGCCGCCATGTTGGCGAGCTCAGCAGGACGGCCGACGCGGCCAAGCGGATTGCGGGCCTTGTAGCGGTCGTCGTCGCCTTCCTTCATGGGATTGAGCCGCGCCCAGGCGCCTTCGGTGGGGAAGGGGCCGGGGGCGATGGCGTTCAGCCGGATGCCGTGGCGGCCCCATTCGACGGCGAGGCTCTGGGTCATCACGGCGACGCCCGCCTTGGACATGGCCGAGGGCACGACGAACGGGCTGCCGGTCCACACCCAGGTCGTCAGGATGCTGAGCACGCTCGCCTTGCGCTTCTCGGCGATCCAGCGCTTGCCGCAGGCATTGGTGGTGTAGAACGTGCCGTGCAGGACGATGTTGGCGATGGCGTCGAAGGCCCGGGGGCTGAGGTCCTGGGTCTGGGAAATGAAATTTCCGGCAGCATTGTTGACCAATCCGTCCAGCGGCCCGGTGGCCCAGATACGGTCGACCATCTCCTCGACCGCCGTGGCGACCCGGATGTCCACCGTATGGCTCTCGACCCGCCGGCCAGGGTGCTTGTCCATGACCTGCTTGGCGGTCTCTTCGAGGACGCTGCCGCGGCGGCCGCAGATCACGCAATCGGCCCCCAGCTCGACGAACTTCTCCATCATGATTCGACCGAGGCCCGTGCCGCCGCCGGTGACGAGGAAGCGCTTTCCCTTGAACAGATCGGCCCGAAACATGAAACGCTCCCCTGATTCCCCTGATTGCACTGCCAATGTCGTCTAACCAGTCGGGACAGTCCCTTACAAGAACTGTTGCACCGCCGGGTTTGGGTGCTTAGGATTTCTGAATAACAAACAGGGATCGTTGAAATGACGACCCAACAGGGAGAGACGGGCGGGGACGTCGGTACGGTTGAGCTGCGTGGTAAGGTAAAGTGGTTCAACGCCGTCAAGGGATATGGGTTCTTAGCCCTCGACGCCGATAACAGCGACGCGTTCCTGCATGTAACGACACTGCGCCAAGCCGGGCATGAAGATCTCAAGCCCGGCGCGACAGTGACTTGCGCCGGCGTGCGCGGCCCCAAAGGCTGGCAGGTCATGAAGGTGCTCGACGTCGATTCGTCGACGGCGGTAGCGACGGTGCCCAAGGCGCCGCCGGTGCCCGACGGCATCGCCATGGGCGACTACATCGCCGCGTTGGTCAAATGGTACAACAACGAACGCGGTTACGGCTTCGTCACGCGCGAAGCCGCCGACGGCGATATCTTCGTTCATGCCGCGGTGCTGCGCCGCCACGGCATGGAATCGCTGGCGCCCGGCCAGAAGGTGATGATCCGCATCGCCGAAGGCCAGAAAGGGCTGCAGGTCGTCGAGATACGGGCGGCGTAACTGTTCTGCGCTGGCGGTTAGCAGTAGCACCACCACTACCACCTCACCCTGAGGAGCGGTCCGCAGGACCGCGTCTCGAAGGGTGGGC